>RFGE01000001.1 GCA_003696105.1 Deltaproteobacteria bacterium
AACCTCACGCGGCGCCAGATGGCCGCCGTCCCGGCCGCGCACGCCGCGTGACCAGCCGCCCGGTGGCCGACCCCGCCGCCGATCCGCCCGCTCCGAGATCCGATGCGACATGCTCGTCCGACCGGTTGACCCGGGCCGCGCACCCGCAAGAACGCGGCTCACACCGGGAAACAGGGTTTTACGCGATTAGCTCGTTCGCATAATTTGTGATGGCTTACGCGCGATCACAGGCGGGACGCGAGCAGCGGCTGCGTTCAAACCGGCAAGCGAACGGCTGCCATGGGTCCGGCGACGTTCCGTGTCGTGAGGGCAGAAGGGTATACCGGGATGGGACGTAAATCGGCGGCGAGCAACCCGGGGGCGAAGTCGGATAGGCCGACGTTGCGGGTCCTCGTCGACGAAACCCAGGAGCGTCTGTTCGATATCAAGCGCCGCTGGTACGTGCTGCGTGCTTTCGAGCAGGAACTGGTCAAGCGAACACGAAACAAGTCCTTCCACGTTCACAGCGTCGTTCTGTGGGACATGGTGGTCGACCACCACTGCATGCTGGTCATCGACCTGGCTTCATGGGCGCGCGGCCTGTGCGGCCGCCAGGGGCTGCTGAACCAGATCAAGGCGCGGTGCAACGAGTTGCCGCCGCCGAGACGGCCTACCTCCGACGAGGCCTCCGATTGCGTCGAACTGGCGCGCGCGGAGCGCCGCGAACGTGCATTCAAGACTCTGTTCGAAAACTGTGTAAACAAGAAAAACACCAGGTGCGCATGAACAAGTACGGGTGGGGGTCCCGGTGAACCTTCCCATGCCTTGACTCCGTGCCCGGGTCCGGAGTCATGCTTGGTGTCGATGACCGCTCGGTGGACCGCGTTTGTATATCTCGCTGCCGCGGGCGCCGGCCTCGCCGCCCCGTTGGGCTGCGCCGACCGCGGCGACATCGCCGGCCCCGTGCCGCCGTCTGCGCCGGCGATCCGGGCCCACGACGTGCCGGGGTCCTCGCAGGTCGTGCTCGCGATCACCGGCATGGATTGACCCCGCGGTTGACCGCCCCGGGTTCGGGCGGCGCTCGAACGAGTCGATGGCGTGGAGCACGCCGAGGTGAGCTTCGACGACAAGCGCGCGGTCGTGTCGGTCGGTCCCGGCGGCGCGAGCACCGAGGCCATGATCGCGTCGCTCGAGGCGGCCGGCTACGGTGGCTCGGTCGTCGACGGGGGCGCGGGCGCGGCCGCGCCGCCGCCACCGCCGGGGTATAGCTCGGCGCCGTTTGCCGAGCGGGTTCGCGTGCGCGCGGTCGTCGACCGGGCGCCGCTCGCGCCGGGCGAGCCGTTTCGCGTCGCGGCCGTGATCGACGTCGCCGACGGATGGCACATCTACGGCAACCCGGTGGGCCCGGGCGTCGGCAAGCCGACGGTGGTGTCGCTCGTCGACGCGGACGGCGCGACCGGCGCCGCGGCTCGCTACGCACCGGGCGCCAAGGTCGAGCAGGACTTTGGCGACGCCGGCAAGACGTGGGTCTACGAGTCGACCGGGCGCGTGGTGCACTACGTCGCGGGCGCGGTCGCGGCCGACGCCGCGCCGGGACCGCGGAGCTGGAAGCTGCGCGTCGAGGCGCAGGTGTGCGACCCGGGCCACTGCATCCCCGGCAGCGCGGTCGTCGACGTCCCGGTCGACATCGCGGCGCGCGGGGCCGCACCGGGCCGCGCGCGCGACGCCGACCTGTTTGCCGGGTTCGAGGCCGCGCGCGCCGCGCCGGCGGGGCAGGGGGCGCCGTGATCGGGCGGCGGGCGCTGATCGCCGGCGCGATGGCGGCGGCGTGTGCGGCGCGGCTGGGCGCCGCGGTCGCGGGCAAGCCCGACCGCAGCTACTACCTGCACGTCCACGGCATCACGTGACCGGGTTGAATGACCAACCTGGTCAAGCAGGTCCGGCAGGTTGCCGGCGTGGACATCGTCAGAGTCGTCGACTTCAAGGCCGGCGTGTTCGAAGTGCGCCCCAAGCGCGGCAAGCGCCCGTCACCGCGCGCGGTGTGGGACGCCGTGGGCAAGGCCGGGTTCACCGCCGCCAAGCTCGTGACACCCGAGCGCACGTACACCAAGCGCCCGCCCGAGGACGCGACGTGACCGCGCGGATCGCGGCGGTGGCAATCGCGGTTGCGGTCGCGGCGGCGCCGTCGGGGGCCGGCGCCGGCGGCATTCACAGCAACACTGCGCTGTCGCCGGGGCGCGGGCAGTTCGTCTATCGCGGTCAGCTCCGGTTTCACCGGCTCGTGGGCGGCGGCGACACGGCGGTCGCCGCCGATCGGCTCGCGATCGTCAACGTCGGCCTGTGGGCGGTGCACGAGCGGCTCGCGATCATCGGCGTGGTTCCGCTCGTCGCCCAGACCGGAACCGCGCGCCCGCCGGCGCCGGGGGAGGCCGTGGATCTCGACGACATCGGCGCCGGGGACGCGCGGGTGATGGCGAAGCTGCGGCTTCTGTCCACCGACGGTCGCGGCTCGACGGCCCGCGTCGCTGCCGTCGCGGGGGCGGTCGTCCCGAGCCACGACGCGCCGTTTTCGTCCGAGTCGTATGGAGCGATCGCGGGAGTGGTCGCCACGCTTCAGACTCTCGAGCGCTCGATCGACGTGGACGCGGCGTGGACGTTCGCGACCGGAGACGGTGCGCGCGGAGACGACGCGCTCGCGTACGACGCCGCGTACACGCACACGCTGATTACCGACCAATCGATGGACGGCGACATCTGGCAGCTCCGGGCCGTGATCGAGGTCAACGGGTCGTCGACGACCGGCGGGCGTCACATGGTGTTCGCGTCGCCCGGGCTCGTGCTCGTGCTGCCCGAGATCGCGGTCGAGCTGTCGGCGCAGGTCCCCGTGGTTCGCGACCTCGGCGGCGACATCGCGCCGGGGACCGTGGCCGTGGCCGGGTTTCGCCGTACCTGGTAGGCGCGCGCGGTCCTCGCACCAGGCGGCTGTCGCCTACAGGCGCGCCAGCGAGGTTGCGAGATGCGAGGCGACGTTCGGAGCACGCCCGCAGCGCACGAGCGCGCGCATACGGCACCGAAGGGAGTGAGGACGTATGCCGAAGTTCGCTCGCAGATCGCGACCGCAGCTACTGGCTATGCGCAACAGCCGTGTATAGTTGCTTGTCGCGTACGCGGCCGCACGTACGCGCCGACGCGTCGCCGTCGGAACTCGTGGTCGAAGCCGACGAGCCGACGTGCGGCGGTGGCGAGCGGCCGCGCTTCGCGGCGCGGGGCCGCCGTAGAACGCGCCGGGCGGGGCGTCCGGCGGCGGTTACCGGCCCAGCCAGCGGGCGAGCGTCTCGCCGCGGTGCGACAGCGCGCCGCCGCGCCAGCGCAGGGCGCGCAGCACGACGGCGGCCTTGTCGGACTGCGACAGCGCCGGCCGCCGCACGAGCACGCGGCCGCCCGCGCGCTCGATCTTGTCGAGGATGCGCATCCCGCCGTGCCACATGAGCGCGACCTCGATCGCGAACTCCGGGCCGATCCGGTCCACCAGCGGGCGGGCGCGCTCGAACAGAGCGCGGGTGCGGGCGACCTCGTAGCGCACGAGCGCGTCGAGCGCCCGGGTGACGCGCCCGGCGCGCAGGTCGGCCTCGGCCACGTCGAAGTGGCGCAGGTCCTCGGCCGGCACGTACAGCCGCCCCCGCGCCAGGTCGGCGCGCAGGTCCTGCCACATGCTCGCGAACGCCAGCCCGTGCGCGAGTTCGGTCGCGTAGCGGTGCAGCGCCGGGTCGCGGTAGCCGCCCAGGTACAACAGGAGGTGGCCGAGCGGCGCGGCCGCGTGGGCCGTGTAGCTCAACAGGTCGGTGACGGTCGCGTAGCGCGCGACGTCCAGGTCCATGCGGAAGCCGGCGAGCAGCTGCTGGAACGGCGTGATCGGCAGATCGAACCGCGCGGCGGTGTCGGCGAGCGCGACGAACACGGGGTGGTCGGGCGGCTCGCCGTGAAAGCACGCCTCGAGGCGCGTCTCCCACGCGTCCAGTTCGCGCGCGCGGCGCCCTTCGTACTCGGGTTCCGTCGCGAACTCGTCGGCGGTGCGGGCGAACGCGTACAGCGGGAAGATGTGGCGGCGCAGCGCCGTCGGCACGAACACCGACGCGACCGGGAAGTTGTGGTGGCGCGCGCGGGCCAGCGCCTCGCAGTAGCGGTAGCAGGCGTCGAGTTCGAGCGGCTCGGCCGGCAGCGGCGTGGCCTCCCACGGCTTGGTCTTCGATGCGGCGACGCGGTGGATCACGGTCGTTCCTCGGGTAGGTCCTCGCCGGGGAGAGTGGCGCGCGCGTCGGTTTTGCGCAAGCGGCGAACGATCGCGCGGGCGCGGTCCACCTTGACCTCGCCGGATGCGGCCAGCTCGGCCGCCACCCGGTCGACCAGATCGCCGCCGGCGCCGGCCGCGCGCGCGACCACCCGCGCGTGCAGCGACATGTGGCCGCGCTGGATGCCGTCGGTCGCGAGCGCGCGCAGCGCGGCGAGGTTGCTCGCGAGCCCGGCGGCGGCCGCCACCGCGGCCAGCTCGCGCGCGCCGCGCACGCCGAGGATACGGAGCGCGAGTTGGGCGCCCGGGTGGGCCTGGACGGCGCCGCCGACGGTCCCGACCGGCATTGGCAGTTCCAGCGTGCCGACGAGCGCGTCACCGTCGTCGCGCCACGTGGCCAGCGGCGCGTAGCGGCCCGTCCGCGCGGCGTATGCGTGCGCGCCGGCCTCGACGCCGCGCCAGTCCTGCGCGGTGGCGACGAGGACCGCGTCCACCCCGTTCATGATGCCCTTGTTGTGGGTGGCGGCGCGGTACGGGTCCATCTCGGCGAACCGCGACGCGGCGGCGATGGCGGACCGCACGGCGGCGCCGCCGAGCGCGTCGTCGGGCACGCGCGCGGACACCCGCGCGAGCCGCTCGTCGGCGAGGTTCGACAGGATGCGCAGGCCGACGCGGCCGCCGGCGATCCGGGCGACGTCGTCCGCGATCCCCTCGGCGATCCCGTTGACCGCGTTGGCGCCCATGGCGTCGCGGCAGTCGACGCGGACGTGGACGACGACCACGCCGCCGTCCGGGTCGCCCGGGCGCGACAGCACGCGCGCGGCCAGCCCGACGGGGCCGCCGCCGCGCGCGACCATGCGCGGCGCCAGCGCGCGCACTCGGTCGAGGATCGCGTTGGCCTCCGCGTCGATGCGGCGGGCGGCGGCGTCGGGATCGGGCACGTCGACGACCTGGACCTGGCCGAGCATGATCGGATTGGACACGCGCGTGACGAAGCCGCCGCCGGCTCGGACCATGCGGGCCGCGTTCGCGGCGGCCGCCACGACCGACGGCTCCTCGATCGCCATCGGCACCACGTAGTCGGTGCCGTCGACGAGAAAGTTGGGCGCCACCGCCAGGGGCAGCGCGTAGGTGCCGACGACGTTTTCGATCATGCCGTCGGCGGCTTCGACGTCCAGCCCGCCGGTGTCGAGCGCCGCCAGGGCGGTCGCGTCGAGGCCGCCTCGCGCGGCGAGCCGCTCGCGCCGCGCGCGCACGTCGAGGCGGTAGAAGCCCGGGATGCGCGAGGAGCCACCTGCCATCGTGCCGACGCTATAGCACGTCGCGCCGCTCCGTCGCCCGCTCGCCGGCCGGCGGTCAGCCGACGGGGTGCCGCGCGCGACGGACGCCGTCCGGTTGACGCCGGCGGTCGCCCGGCGGGGTCGCCGGCGCGCCAGCCGACGGGGGCGCCGCGCGGGTCGATGGCGGTCAGCCGACGGGGGCGCCGCGCGGGTCGATGGCGGTCAGCCGACGGGGACGCCGCGCGGGTCGATGGCGGTCAGCCGACGGTGACGCCGCGCGGGTCGATGGCGAGGTCCATCGGCGGCAGGCCGGCGGCCGCGAGCGCGGCGCGCAGATCGCCGGCGCGGTCGGCCGGCGCGGCGACGAGGGCGATGTCGCCGCCGCCGGCGCCGGTCGGCTTGACGGCCGCGCCGAACGGGCGGGCGACGGAGCGCAGCCGCGTGTGCGCGTCGGTCCACAGGCGCACGCCGGCCGCACCGCCGAGCGCCGCGATCGCCTCGCCGCCGTCCGCGATCGCGGTGATCGCGTCCGCGGCGCTGCCGTCGCGGCCGAGGGCGCGGATCAGCCGGGACGCCGACGCCGACACCCGCGCGGCGAGCATGTCGTAGACCTGCGGCCGCGCGTCGCGCAGCGCGCGCACCCGAGCGACGAGGTCCGGCGTGTCGGCCGGTTGGCCGGTCCACACCGCGACGAGGGCGACGCCGGGCGGCAGCTCGGCGCGGGTGACGGCGAGCGGATCGTCGTCGCCGCCGGTGCGCTCGACGACGAGCACGCCGCCGTAGATCGCGGCGGCGACGTCGGCGCCGCTGCCGCGCGCGCCGCGCCGCGCCTGGGCGGCGGCGTGCGCGCGATGGGCGACGGGGTGGACGCGCGCCGGGTCGCCGGTGCCGAGGGCGAGCGCGGCGGCGGCCACGGTGGCGGCGGCCGACGACCCGAGGCCGAGCTTGGTGCCGCTGGCGTCGCACAGCGCCGAGGTGTCGACCGCGACGCGCGCCGCGCGGTCGCGCGCGTCGCCGTCGACCGCGTCCCGCACGGCCTCCAAAAACGGCGACAGCGACGGCGGCTCGTCCGCCAGGCGGGCGACGGCGCGCCGGGTGACGGCGACGACGACGGCCTTGGCGCCGTCGAGCACGACGTACTCGCCGGCCACGAGGATCTTACCGGGTGCTGACGACACGAGCGGGGCCACCGGGGCCGCTGACGAGGACATGGCTCACTCCTTGGACCGCGCGCAGCGCGGCGGCGACGGATTCGGCGCGGTCGGCCGACGTCAACACCTTGACGTGCGGCCCCGCGTCGATGGTGTAGTACGCGCCGTCGATCGCGTCGACGGCGTCGAGCAGGGCGAGGGTTTCGGGGCGCCAGTAGCGGATGGACGGCCGCGACGCGAGCGCGGCGGCGTGCATGGCCATGGCGCTGGCCTGGGCGACGCGGCCGAGCGCGTCGAGGTCGCGCGCGGCGATCGCGTCGCGCGCGGCGGCGAGGTCGCCCGGCACGCACGCGAGCCACGCGCGGTACAGCGGTGACGTCTCGGCGCAATGGGTCATCGCATCGCGCGACGACACCGGCTTGGCCGCGCCGCCGCCGACGACGGCGATCACCATGCGCACCGGCCAGTCGGTCGCGTCGTCGATCGGCCGGGCGAACTCGTCGCCCATCTCGACGAAGCCGCCGAAGATCGACCGCGCCGCCGAACCGCTGCCGCGGCGCGCGAGGGCGCTCAGGTCGGCGGCCGGCAGGTCGAGGCCGGCGGCGGCCGCCGCGGCGACGGCGAGCGCGGCGAACGCGGACGCGGACGACGCCAGGCCCGATGCGGTCGGAAAGTCGTTGACGCTGGTGACGTGGGCGCGGGTGTCGATGCCGGCGCGGGCGCGCACGAGGTCGAGCACCGCCGACACGCGGCCGGCCGGCGCGGGGCGGCCGTCGAGCACGAGCTCGTCGGCCGCCAGCAGCGGGTCGAACGCGACCGCGGTGGTCGTCGTGAGCGCGCCGAGCGTGAGCGACAGGCTCGGCGCGGCCGGCAGGTTGTGCTCGGCGTCGCGCTTGCCCCAGTACTTGACCAGCGCGATGTTCGCGCACGCGCGCGCGGTCGCGCGGCCCGGCGCGGTCATCGGCCGCCCTCCGGCGACGGCCGCGTCGCGCCCACGTCGCAGGCGAAGCCGTCGAAGCCGGCCGCGCGCCACGCGGCGACGACGTCTTCCTCGCGCCCGGGCGCGAGCGCGACGACCGCGCCGCCGCCGCCCGCGCCGGTGAGCTTGGCGCCCGCGGCACCGGCGTCGCGGGCGATCGCCACGAGCCGGTCCAGCGCCGGCGTCGACACTCCGAGCGCGGCCAACAGCGCGTGGGCCTCATCCATCAGCGCGCCGACCTGCGCCAGGTCGCCGGCGGCCAGCGCGGTCGCGCCGGCGGCGGCGAGCGCGCCGAGGCGGTCGACGCGCGCGGCCTGCGCCGGGTCGGCGGCGCGCGCGGCGGCGACGCGCTCGACCATCGCGCCGGTGGACCGCGGCTGCCCCGACAGGCCGACCGCCGCGCGCAGCGGCGGCGCGGCGAGCGGCGCGAACCCCGCGCCGCGCCGGAACACGCCCAGGCCGCCGCGCGCGGCGAGCGCGACGTCGACCCCGCTCGGGTTGGCGTGAAACGCGCGCTCGGCGAGGTTGGCGATGCGGTCGACGTCGCCGGCGGCCAGCGACACGCCGGCCGCGGCGGCGACCGCGCGGGTGGTCGCCACCGCGAGCGCGGCCGACGAGCCGAGCCCCGCGGCCGGCGGTAGATCGGCGCGGGCGTCGACGGCGAACGCAGCGTCGCTCGGGGCGCCCGTCACGGCGCCGACGATCGCCGCGAGCGCCGCGCCCACCGCGGTGCCGTCGCCGGCGGTCGCCGCGGCGTCCCACGCCGGCACCGACAGCCGGCTCGGACCGGCGCCGGTCCGGCGGGCGGTTGCAACGACACCGAAACCGAGCGCGCCGGCGACCGCCGGGTGGCCGTAGACGACGGCGTGCTCGCCGAGCAGGATGACCTTGCCGAACGCGACGGTCATCCGCGCGACGCCTCCGCGGCCGAAGCGAGGCCCAGGTCGTCCAGCCACGCCCGCAGCTCGGCGCCCAGGTGGCGCGGTGCGCGCGCCAGGTCGCGCGCCGCGCCGCAGCCGGACAGCAGCGCGACGGCGCGCACCGACGCGATCACGCGCTCCAGGTAGCGGCGCGCGCCGGGCACGCCGCCGGCCATGTACGCGCGCAGCACTGGCGCGGCGAGGCCGCCGGCGGTCGCGCCGAGGGCGAGCGCGCGCGCCACGTCGAGTCCGGACCGCAGTCCGCCAGTGGCGATCACGTCGAGGCCGGCGCGCGCGCACGCGACGACGCTCACCGCGGTGGGTACGCCCCAGTCCCACAACTCGTCGCCGAGCGCGGCCGCGTCGCTGCCGGCGGCGGCGCGGCGCTGCTCGACGGCGACCCACGACGTGCCGCCCGCGCCGGACACGTCGACCGTGCGGACTCCGATGGACGCGCACGCGGCGGCCGCGCGCGGCGACAGGCCGCAGCCGGTCTCCTTGACGATCAGCGGAACCGGCAGCGCGCCGGCCAGCTCCGCGATCGTCGCGACGAGGCCGGAGAAGTCGCGGTCGCCGCCGGCTTGCACCAGCTCCATCGCCGGATTCAGGTGGATCGCCATGGCGTCCGCGCCGATGCGCCGGGCCAGCTCGGCCACGCGGTCCGGCCCGAGCGCGCGCGCCTGGACCGCGCCGAGGTTGCCGATCAGCACGACGTCCGGCGCCGCGTCGCGCACGCGGAACGTCGGCTCGAGTTCCGGGTGCTCCGCCATCGCTCGCTGCGAGCCGACGCCGAACGCGATCCCGAGCTGCTGCGCGACGCGCGCCAGGTCGCGGTTGATCGCGCCGGCCTCGTCCGTGCCACCGGTCATGCCGCTGACGACCACGGGGGCCGACAGGCGCCGGCCGGCGAGTTCGACGGACAGGTCGACGTCGGCCAGGGCGCGCTCCGGGAGCGCCTCGTGGATCAGGTGGACCTGCTCGAGCAGCGTCGTGCGCGCGCGAAAGTCGGCCGCGCCGCTGGCCGCGACGGCGATGTGGTCCGCCTTGCGGCGCGCGATGGCGGGCTTGTGTCCCACGCGCGCGGTTGTAGCACGCCGCCGCAGCCGGCCGAACGCGCCCACACCGGTCGCGCCGTCGCGACGCCGCCCGGCTGCGGCGGGGCGGTCGGTCTGCGCCGCGAGTCGGCGGTGCGCGCGGTCGACGCCGCGAGTCGGCGGTGCGCGCGCCGCGCGGCGGGGCGCGCTCGGGCACGCCGCGCGAGCGCGCCCGGCTGGGCGCGCGCGCCGCGGCCGGCGTTCACGCGGTCGTGCGGACCGCGATCCCGGCGGAGTACCCCAGTCGGTCGCGGATCTCGCGCAGGGCGGCGTCGGCCGCCGCGTCGAGCGCGTCCAGCAGGCTGTCACCGCCGCCGGCGGCGGGCCGCAAGAACAGGTCGACGACCTCGCGGCCGCCGCGGCGGCGCAGTGCCGACCGCAGCGCGGCGGCGTCGGCGCGCGAAGCGAAGCGGAACACGCGGCGGCGCGATGGTGAAAAGTCGAACTGGAAGCCAAACCCGGAGTCGAAACGAGGGCCGTCGCCGTCCATCGCGCGGGCGACGGCGTCGGCGATGCCGCTGCGCAACGCCGCAAGCGCCGATGTGGGTGTGTCATCAACGAATAGTTCGTTGACCGCGTCGCCGAACCGGTCGAGCGCGTCGACCACGCGGCGCGCGGGCGGGCCGGCGCGGCGCGCCGGCGTGCCGCGCGTCTCGACGGTCGGCTCGTACACCCCCTCGGCGATGCCGAGCGCGCGCAGCAGCCGCGTGCCGCGGTCGGCGACCGCGAACGGTTCGTCGCCGCGCAGAACGACCGCACCGTCCTCGATGGACGCGGTCACGCCGGTCGCGGCGGCGTTGATGCGGTCTACCACGTCGCGAACCGAGTCGCTCTTGGGGTCGATCGCGATCTCCGCGCCGCCGATGTCGAGCACTCCCGCCCGCACCTTGCGCAGCGCGTGCACGCGGTTCATCGCCGTGTCGATCTCGTCGACCTGACCCGGGTCGAACGTGCCGCCCGCGAGCTTGGTCGCCGCCGCGAACCCCGACGAGTCGTGGCGCAACTCGATCGGGTCGGAGCGGCCGTCGGTCCGGGTGAGCACCACGCGTTCGGTCGCGGCGTCGAACGTCGCGTCGATCCCCGGGACCGTCTGGCTGATGCGGGCGAGGACGTCGCGCAGCGTGTCGCCCGAGCGGACGTGCACCCGGTGGCCGTCGATGTCGAACGAGCCGGGGCGGACGGTCCGCGGGTACTCGAACCGCGGGTCCGTCGCGCCGGTGCCGTCGACCGGCTGGTCGGGATCGACCGCGGTCGGCGTCGACGCCGACACCGCGATCGAGAACTCGTCGCCGGCGACGATCGTCCCGGGGCCGAAGCGCAGGACGAGCCCGTTGGCGAGCTCGTGGTCCGCGCCGGGCCGTTCGCTGGCTCGAAACCGGAGGCGGTCGACCTCGCGGCCGCTGCCGTCGCGCACGGCGATCTCGATCCGCCCGCTGCGCTTGTCCCGGTCGCCGACCACGCCGCCGCGGACGACCGTGAACCGGAGGTCGGTGTCGCCGTTGGACCCGTCGTAGGCGCCGGTCGCGGTGATGGCCGAGGTGGAGGCGCCCGCGAACGCGGGCGCTCGCGGCGAAAACGACGTCGGCGTGGCGTTGACCTCGTCGGCGCTCGTCAGCGAGGCCGGCCGGCCGGGCCGAAGCCGCGTCGTCGCGATCGCGATGCCCGGAGTCGCGACGGTCGTCTCGGTTCCCGGGCTCGCCGGCCGCCGGGCAGACAGCGCGGTCCGCAGGTCCGCGAGCGCGCGGCGCATCGCGACAGCGAGCCGGTATGTATCGCGAAGCTCCCGGAATTCCGCGGAGGTTCCCGCGGGCTCGACCGCGCGCACGCGCTGCTGGATCAGCGGGTGCAGGGGCCCGACGGGCCCGATTGGACCGGTCGCCATGCCCACCAGTCGGTCGCCGGCGCGACGGCTTGAGCCCGGGCCGGCGGGCTCGGCCGACCCGGGTGGCCGCCGCCCGGACGGAGCGCCGGCGGCGCGCGCGGGCCGGCGGCGCCGCGGGCCGCCGAGCGTCAATAGATGATCGCCAGCACGGTCGCGCCCCATGCGGCGAGGTTCACGAGGAACAGCGGATCGCGCAGGATGGCGTCGGTCGGGCTCTCGTCGCGCGGGTGCCATAGCGACAGGCTGAGGAATCGCGCGATGCCGATCGCCGGAAACGGGGTGGTCCACACCAGGTGGCGGGTGCCGAAGAAGGCGACCGTGCGCGCGTCGAGGGTGTACAGGGCGTAGGCGGTAGTCGTCGCGGCGGCCAGCGCGTACATCGCCGCGCGCAGCGTTCGCAGCGAGTAGCCGGCGAGCGCGGCCCGCGTGGCGGTCGCGCCGTCGCCGGCGGCCGCGAGTTCGTGCGCGCGCTTGCCGAAGCCGAGCATCAGTGCCAGCAGCGCGGTGCACGCCAGCAGCCACGGCGACACGGGCACGTGGATCGCGTAGGCGCCGCCGAGTACGCGCAGCAAGAACCCCGCCGCGATGATCGCGACGTCGACGAACGCGATGCGCTTGAGCCGGAGCGAGTAGGCCAGGTTGGCGACGCCGTAGGCGGTCGCGACGGCCAGCAGTTCGATCGACAGCCACGCCGCGACCGCGAGGGCCGCGGCCGCGAGCACCGCCGCCACCGCCAGGGCGGTGCGCTCGCCGAGCTGACCGGACGCGATCGGCCGGTGGCGCTTGAGCGGATGGCGGCGGTCCTGGTCGACGTCGCGGACGTCGTTGAACGCGTACACCGCGCCGGACAGCGCGCAAAACGCGGCGGTCGCGGCCGCCGCGCGCCACGCGTACGCGGCGTCGAACAGGTGCCGGGAAAACACCAGTGGCGCGATCACGAACGCGTTTTTGACCCATTGGCGAGGCCGCAGCGTCCGCAGGATTGCGCTGGCCGTGGCCGGCATCATCGGGCGCGGTATCCGGCCACCGAGCGCGCGGCGGCGGTCGGCCAGCCGCCACCGCAATGCCGCGCGTTCGACTGCGCCGCGCTACAGGTCGCCATCGTCGTCGTCCCAGTCGAGGTCGTCGTCGTCGCCGCCGCCGGACTCCGCCTTGTAGTCGGCGATCGCTTTGGTCCGGCATGCGTCGTCGGCGCACTTGCTGTAGGCGTCGAACAGTCCCTTGCACGCGAGCCGGTCGAGGTCGGTGTCCATGTCGTCGCAGTCGTCGAGCTTCAGCACCCGACCGTCGCCGAGGTCGATCTGATCCACGTAGTCGAGCTTCTTGCGCTCCGCCTCGACCAGGCGGACCAGCGGTCCGACCAGGCCCGTGCGCTTCGGCGGCGGGACGACCGTGAGCGCCGGCACGTACGTGACCAGGCCGAGCGCGACGATCATCATGGACAAAAACGGGAGCGTCGACCGCACGACCGCGACGATCGGCTGGTTGAACTTGAAGCTCGCGATGAACAGGTTCAGCCCGACCGGCGGCGTGAGATAGCCCAACTCGAGGTTGAGCAGGAACACGACGCCAAGGTGGTACGGGTCGATGCCGTAGTGCATTGCGATCGGCGTGATGAGCGGGACGACCACCACGATCGCGGAGAAGATGTCCATCAGCATGCCGACGAACAGCAACATGACGTTGAGCGCCAGCAGGAACGCCCACTTCGAGTGAATCGTGGACGAGATCCACTCGACGATTGCGTCGGGAACCTTCGCCGTGACGAAGTAGTTGGTGAGGCCGGTCGCGCACAGGATGATGATGAAGATCGCGCCGACGAGCGCCATCGACTCGCGCACGATGCGGAACAGCGCGCGCGCGTCGATGTCGCGGTACAGGTAGGCCTCGATCAGGAACACGTACAGCGCGGACACCGACGCGACCTCGGGGATGGTGAGAAAACCGGTCCCGATCGCCGCGAGGATGAACACCGGCAGGGCCAGCTCCGGCAGAGCGATGGTCAGCGCGCTCGCGAGTTCCCGCAGGTCGAACTGCTGGCGCGGAACCTTGCGGACCACCGCGACCGCCATCGCGTAGATGCAGATCACGCCGCACAGGACGATGCCCGGCACGATGCCGGCGAACACGAACCGGTCGGTGGCGAACTCGATGAGTTTCATCTCGCCCTGGCCGGTGTCGGACGCGGTCTGGGCGGCCATGCCGTAGACCGTGCCGTAGATGAACAGCGGCAGCGCCGGCGGGAACAGCAGGCCGACCGAGCCGGTGCCGGCGACCAGGCCGAGCGAGAACCGCTGCGGGTAGCCCTGCTTGATGAGGGCCGGCATGACGAGGCCGCCGAGCGCGACGATGGTGACGCCGGACGCGCCGGTGAACACCGTGAACACGGCGCACGCGAACACGGTCACGACCGCGAGCCCGCCCGGCAGCCAGCCGAGGAACGCCTGCGCGGCGCGGACCATCCGGTCGGCGGTCTTGGCCTCGGCCATGAGGTAGCCGGCAAAGATGAACAGCGGAATGGTCGACAGGATCTGCGCCTGTTCGCCCTGGCCGAGCCGGAACACTTCGGTGATCGGTCCGCCGAACTCGTCGAACAGGCTGCGCGGCAAGCTGGCCGCGCCGAGCAGCGTGCCGCCGATCATCACGGTGAAGATCGGTGCGCCGAGCGCGAGCAGGGCGATCAGCCCGATGAGGAGCAGCGTCAACATCAGTGCACCGCCTGGTCGTCTTCGATCACCTCACCGCGGGCGAGTCCGGCGGCGATCTGCACGGCGCGGATGATCTGGTGCACGGCGATCAGGGCGGCCGCGATCGGCAACGCGAGCGCGCCGTCTGCCGCCGACAGGATCTCGTAATCGGTTTCGGTGGCGACGGCGGCGCGCAGGCGCAATCCGCCGTAGCCGAAGGCGGCACACATGGCCACCGTGAACAGGGCCGTCACGATGCGCGCGATGGCCCGTCCGCGCGGCGACAGCGCGCGCGTGAGCACGTCCATGCGAAGGATCTGTTGGGTGTGCGCCGACAGCGCGGCGCCCGACAGCGCGATGAAGAACACCGCGTAACGGATCGCTTCGAACGTCCACGCGGGGCTTTCGTGAAACAGGTTGCGCAAGATCGCCTGGTAGACCGCGACGCCGATCAGGATGGCGAGCAGCGCCGCGACGACGACTTGCTCGGCGCGACCGATCGCGCGGTCGATTGCGAGCAGCGCGCTCAGCCAGCCCGGCTCGTTCGCGGCGCCGGTGTGGCTCGGCGCACGGTCGCGCGGCGGGGAGGTGTCCCGGGGTGCGTCCTGGTCGGCCACTGCCGCTAATCCTATCGAACGCGTGGCGGGCTCGCCTACGGCCGGCGCGCATTTTTGCGCGCACGCAGCTCGTCGCGCAGGGCGACCGCGCGGTCGAGTTCCTCGGCCGAGTACAGGGCGCCGCGCAGGTCGGTCCACACCGCGCGCGCCTGCGCCGCGAACCACGCGGCGAGCGCCGGCGGCGTGTCGACGATCTGCAGCCCGCCGGCGACCATCGCCCGCAGCGCGCGGCGATTGTCCCGGCGCACGCGGGCGACGAGTTCGCGGCTGAGGCGGCGTGCGAACGCGTCGAACGCCGCGCGATCGGCGGCCGACAGACCCGCCAACGCGTCGGCCCGCAGCACGACCGCGCCCATCGAGTAGGCCACCGGCATCGACGACGCATAGCGCACGCCCGTGTGCCACTGCATCGCGACGATCGCCAGCGGCGGGCCGTAGACCGCGTCGATGCGGCCGCTCGCGAGTGCGGCGGCGACGTCGGGGACCCCGAGCGGCACTCCGTTGAGGCCGATGCGGCGATACAGGGCGCGGACGATCGGGTCGTCCTGCCACGCCCACGCCTTGATGCGGTTGAGGTCCTCGCGCGCGCGCACCGGCCGGTTCGAGTATAGATAGGTCCAGCCGAGATCGCCGTAGGCGGCGAGCACGAACCCCCGCTGCGCAAACGCCGCCTGAAACTGCGGCCACATCTGGGCGCGCACGTAGTCGACCTCGGCGGTGCTCTCGAACAGAAACGGCAGTTCGAGCACGCGGATGCCCGGGTAGATCAGCGACAGGCCGACCGACGTGAGGACCGCGCCGTCGAGGCGGCCGCGGCGCAATTCGCGCACCATTTCGCGCTCGCTGCCGCGGGCGCCGCCCGGATAGAGCTTGACCGCGACCCGCCCGGCGGTGGCGCGGCGCAGCTCGGCCGCCGCTTCCTCGAGGATGTTCAGCCACGCGGACCGCTCGGGCGCGAGCGTCGCGACGTCGAGCGTCCGCGCCGGCTGCGCGGCCGCGACCGCCGGGGCGGACGCCGCGCACGCCAGCGCGATCGCGGCGATGCGCGCGACCGCCATCGCGTCAGAACCAGTCTTTTTCCTGTTTCAGGTAGCGGCGCGCTTTGTGGTGCGCGAGCTCGTTGGCCAGCCGCTGCTCGGGGAACACCGCCGGGTTGGTGCGCAACACCTCGAGCAGCAGCTTGCGGAACAGCTCGCGGTCCTGGTTGATCACCGCGTACGTGCGCGCCTGCATCACCTTGACCATCAGGAACTTGCCGTCGGTGACGGCCGCGGCCTGCTCGAAATACTGTTTGGCGGCCTCCGGGTTGCCGCCGAGCGCGGCCCCTTGCGCGCTGTTCATCATCCCGAGCGCGAGTTGCGGCATGCCGTACTGAAACTTGGGGTCGAGTTGGATGACGCGTTCGAGCATCACCTTGGCCTTGGGCAAGTGCGCGATCATCGCGATGTCGTCGCGGTTCATGTTGATCGCCGACCCGAGCCCCATCGCGGTCCAGAACAGGCCCTTGATCTTGCCCTTGCCGGTTTTGGCCGCGAGCTTCTTGACCGTGTCGAGATCCTTGAAGATCGCGTCCTGCCAGTCCTTGCCGAGCAGTTTGAGGCCGTAATTCATGCAGCGCAAAAACAGGCGCGACGTGCGCTGGCGCAGGTGCTCGGCGTCGGCGAAGCGGCGCTCCATGCGCGCGACCTCGTAGTCGTCCTGCACGAAACCGGTCGCATACGAGCAGTACCCCTCCGCGAGGATCTCGATGAGCTTCTGGTTGCTCGGGTTGGCGACGTAGAAGCCCTCGACCGTCTTGAGGGCGGCGGGGATCGCGGCCCGCGCGAGATCGATGTCCGACTCCATCTGGGTGGACTTCTTCGCGCGGTACAGCACGTCGGCGGTCGTGTCCATCGCCGACTGGGTGATGAACGCCTTGCAGCCGAGCAGCGTGGATGCCAGCGCGATGACGAGCGAAATACGACGCATCAATAGCCCCCTGTGTGACTCCTGCGCGCCCGACGGCGCGCGCCGCCGGGCCGAAATTCGCCGCGAGAGTACGCGCCGCGGTCGAAGCCTGTCAATGTCTGGCCGGCGCGGTAACATCTCCCCAGTGCGTGTCGCCCTGTCCGTGTACCTCGGTGCGATCGCCGCGCTCGCCGCGTGCGACCCGGCCGATGCGCTGGACGCCGCCGGCGGCCAGGTCGTCGCGACGCGGGCGGTGCGGCCCGGCACGCACGGGGCCGACACGCTGATCGTCGGCCGGCCGTTCGATGCGATCTGGCTCGATCCGGCGCGCGTGACCGACAATGAGTCCGTCGAGGTCACCGAGCAGATCTACGACCGGCTGCTCAATTATCGGCCCGGCACGCACGAAATCGAACCGGGTCTCGCGGTGGCGTGGGAGACGTCAGACGGCGGGCGCGTGTGGACGTTCAAGCTGCGCCCCGGCGTGCGGTTTCACGACGGCACGCCGTTCGACGCGGACGCGGTCGTGTTCTCGTTCGAGCGCCAGCGCGATCCCAACCATCCGTTTCACCGCGACGACTTTCAATACTGGGGCGGGACGTATCACAACATCGTGTCGATCGAGGCGGTCGACGAGTTGACCGTGCGCATCACGATCGAGGAACCGTACGCGCCGTTCGAGGCGAACATGGCGATGTTCCCGGTCGCGATCGTGTCGCCGGCCGCCGTGCGCAAATGGGGAGACGACTATGCGGAGCACCCGGTCGGCACCGGGCCGTTTCGCCTCGCCAGCTGGACCCGGGGCGACCGCATCGTGCTCGAACGCAACGACGACTATTGGGGGGGCGCGCCGCAGATCCGCACGCTGGTGTTTCGCACGATCCCGGACGCGCGCCAGCGGCTGATCGCGCTCGAGTCGGGCGCGATCGACATCGCCTATTCCATTCAACCCGAGGAGCTGCAGTTCGTTCAACTTCACCCCGATCTCGAGTTGCACCGGCGGCCGGCCAACAACGTGGCATACCTCGCGATGAACACGCGCCACCCGCCGTTCGACGACGTGCGCGTGCGTCGCGCGGCCAACTACGCGATCAACAAGGAGCCGATCGTCAAGTTGCTGTACCAGGGGCAGGCGATCGCGGCGGAGGGGCCGCTGCCGCCGACGCAGTGGGGCTACCACCGCGTCGACGAGCCGTACCGCTACGATCCGGCGCGCGCTCGCGAGTTGCTGGCGGCGGCCGCGGCCGACGGCCGTTTCCGTTACGACCAGACCTATACGCTGTACGCGCCGTCGACGCCGCGCCCGTACCTTCCCAACCCGCAGGGCGTGGCGCGCGCGGTGCGCGCGAACCTCGCGGACGTCGGCATCAAAACGGAGTTGGTCGTGCAACCGTTCGATCGCCATCTCGACAGCGTGCGCCGCGGTGTCCACGACCTGTGCATACTCGGGTGGGTCGGCGACAACGGCGACCCGGACAACTTCTTGTACGTCCTGTTCGACCGCAACAACGCACGGGTCGGTTCGGCGCGCAACGTCGCATTTCTCGACGACGCGGAGCTGCACGGGTTGCTCGTGTGGGCGCAGCAATCGCAGGACCGCGAGGAGCGCGAGCACTACTACGCGCGCGCGCAGCGGCTCATCCACGAGCTGGCGCCGTGGGTGCCGCTGGCACACTCGCAAGTCAACGTCGCGGCCCGCCGCGACCTCGCGGGCATCGTGATCGGTCCGAGCGGTCAGATCGACTACAAGGAGGTGCGACGGCCGTGACGCCGGCGCCGTCGGGAGGCGGCAGGTGACCGCGCGCGCGCCGCGGTGGGCGCGCTGGCGCCTGCGCCACAAGCTCGCGCTGTCGCTGTCGATCGCGGCGCTGCTGCCGGTGGCCGTCGCCGCGTGGGTCGCGACGAGCGTGGTGTTGCGCGGGCTCGAGCGCGATCTGCGCGCGGAGACCGAACAGCAGCTCGCCGTCGGCATGAACCTGGTGTTGCGCCACGTCGAGCGCTACGGGCACGACAGCGTGCGGCTGGCGGCCGAGCGGTCGCTCGCGGACGCGCTGGCGGCCGGGGACGCGGCGGCGATCGCGCGGCTGCTCGACGAGCAGGACCCGCTGCTGCCGGCGTCGCTCGTGCAGGTCGCGGACGCGGGCGGGCGCGTGGTTGCGACGCACGTCGTCGGCGATGCGCGGCGATTCTCTGGCCTGTCGCTGCCCGAAGGGCATCCGTCGTGGCGCGATGGTCTCGCATACGAGCGCAAGGTGAACATCACGGCGGTGGACGGCACGTTGGTCGTGCGCGCGATCGCGCCGGTCGTCGACGCATCGTTCTTGCTGCGCGGCGCGGTGGCGCTGTCGGCGCCGCTCGACGGCGACTTCGCCGACGCGGTCAAGGGCGCGCTCGGCACCAACGTGATGTTGTTCGCGGCCAGCGGCGGCGGCCGCACGTCCTTCGTCGACGACACGGGTGGCCGGTTCATCCACGATCCGGTGGACCCGCGGGTGGCCGCGCTGGTGGCGGGCGGCGACAGCGTGCTCGCGCGGCGCGCCATCCTCGGGCGGGAGTATGCGGTCGGCTTCGCGCCGGTGCGCGATCTCGAGGGCCATACGGTCGGCACGTTCGCGGTCGCGGTCGACCGCCGGCCGGTCATCGACGCGCGCCGCGCCGCGATGCGGTCGCTCGGCCTGGGCGCGGCCGGTGCGTTTGCGTTCGCGCTGGGGCTCGCGGGATTGCTGTCGCGCCGGATCACGCAGCCGATCGGCCAGCTCCACCGCGGCGCGATCGCCATCGCGCGCGGCGATCTGGATCACCGCATCGACCTGCGCGCCGGCGACGAGATCGGCGACCTGGCCCTGGCGTTCAATCAGATGACCGTCGCACTCAAGGAGAACCGCGAGCGTCTGGCGGCCCGCATGCGCGAACTGGTCGCCCTGCACGACGCCGGCCGGGCGGTGTCGTCGGTGCTCGGCATCGACCAGTTGCTGCGGCGCATCGTCGACGCGGTGTCGCGCGTGTTCGACGTGCGCCTGTGCACCGTCTGGCTCGTGGACGGCGACGCCCTGCAGATCGGCGCCGGCCGAGTCAAGGCGCGCGACGCGCGGACGACCCTGCGCGGCGACGCCGTCGCGGACCGGGCGCGGCCGCTCGAGCCGATCGCCCGCGAGGTCGTCCAGACGCGCGCAACCCTGCGCATCGATCGCGTCGCGGACGACGCGCGGCGGCGGGACGCCGCGGTCGCCGCGGGCGTGTCCGGGTCGCTGCTCGCGACGCCGCTCGAGCACAAGGGCGCGGTGGTCGGCGCGATCCTGGTCGGCCGCGGGCGCGACGCGGCGCCGTTTTCCGAGGCGGACGCAAACCTGCTGGCGACGTTCGCCGACCAGGCGGCCACTGCGATCGACAATGCGCGGCTGTACGAGCAGGTCCGCAGTCTCAACGAGGCCCTGGAGGAGAAGGTGCGCATCCGCACGGCCGAACTCCAGCGCGCGCTCGACGAGCTGCGCGACACGCAAGCGCAGTTGTTGTTGTCCGAACGGCTCGCAGGGCTCGGCCAACTCGTCGCCGGCGTCGCGCACGAGATCAACTCGCCGACGGCGGCGATCCGCGGCACGGTCGACGCGCTCGAAGAGAACGTGCGGCGCCTGGCGGCCGCCGCCCGGCAGGTGGCCGAGCTGCCCGTGCCGGCCGCCGATCGCGGGGCGTTCCTGGCGGCGGTGGCGGCGGCGGCCCCGGAGGCGGCGGCGCGCCGGCGGTCCGCCCCGGCGGAGGTGCGGAGGCTCGCGCGCGACCTCGCGGCGCGGCTCGCCGGCGCGGGCGTCGATGCGGCGAGGGCCCAGTCGCTCGCGCGGGCGCTCGCCGAGTTGGGGGCGCCGGCCGTCGCCGACGCCGTCGTCGCGGTCGCGGCCGTGTCCGACCCGGGCGTGTGGATCGACTACGCGAAGCAGGTCGTGTTCCTGCACCGCAACGCGGAGACGATCCGCAACGCGGTGCATCGCGTCCAGCGCATCGTGCGAGCGCTCAAGAGCTACTCGCACCTCGACCAGCAAGCGGCGCGGGTTCCGTCCGATCTGCACGAGGGCATCGAAAACACGCTCGTGTTGCTCGACCACGAACTCGCCGGGGTCACGTTGGTTCGCAAGTATGGGGAACTACGAGAGGTTCCGGTGTTCGTCGACGAACTCAACCAGGTGTGGACGAACCTCATTCACAATGCGGTGCAGGCCCTCGGCGGGCGCGGTACGATTACAATCGAGACGTTGCAGGACGGGAACGAGGCGGTCGTTCGCGTGATCGACGACGGCGAGGGCATCGCGCCGGAACTGCTCCCGCGCATCTTCGAGCCGTTTTTCACGACGAAGCCGCCGGGCCAGGGGACCGGCCTCGGCCTTGGCATCGTGCGCAATATCGTGGAAAAACACGGGGGCCGGGTCACGGCGACGTCGCAGCCGGGCCGCACCTGCTTCGAGGTGCGGTTGCCGCTGCACGGCGGCGCAAGTCAGACGACCGGCGACGACCGGATGACCGGATGACGGCATGAACTTCACCCAACACGCTCGCGAGACCATCCTCTGCGTCGACGACGAAGAGGGCGTGCTCAGTGCGTTGCAGCAGCAGCTCGACGCGCGGTTCGGCGACGAGTGCGACATCGCGCTCGCGTCCAGCGGCCAGGATGCGCTCGAACTCGTCGACGAACTCGAGCGCGAGGGCGAGCCGCTCGCCGTCGTGATCGCGGACCAGATCATGCCGGGCATGCCGGGCGTCGAACTGCTCGAGCGCATCCACGCGCGGTCGCCGCTGACGACGAAGATCCTGCTCACCGGCCAGGCCGGCCTCGACGCGGTCGTCGCCGCCATCAACCGCGCCAAGCTCAACCACTACATCCCGAAGCCGTGGGACGAGGCGAACCTGCATCTCGCGGTCGAGAATCTGTTGCGCCAGTACCGGCTCATGGCGGAGAACCGCAAGCTCATCGAGGATCTGCGGTCGAAGAACCAGGCGCTGCTCGACATGAACCGCGAACTCGAGGCGAAGGTCGCGGAGCGGACGAGCGAGTTGGCCGAGGCGAACGCGCGGCTCGCGCAGCTCGCCGTGACCGACGGACTCACCGGCCTGTACAACCACCGGCACTTCCACGAGCGGCTCGCGCTCGAGGTCGAGCGGTCGGCCCGCAACGGGTTGCCGCTGTCGCTGCTGATGATCGACGTCGATCATTTCAAGCACTACAACGACCACAACGGCCATCCGGCGGGGGACGAGGTGCTCCGCGAACTCGCGCACCTGATGGGCGACGGCCGCCGCGCGAACGACTTTTGCGCCCGCTACGGCGGCGAGGAGTTTGCGATCGTCCTGGTGGACACGTCGAAGCTCACCGCGGCCCAGGTCGCCGAGCGGCTGCGCGCGCGCGTGGCCGACTACCCGTTTGCGCACGCGGAGACGCAGCCGCTCGGGCGGCTGTCGGTGTCGATCGGCGTCGCGTCGTTCCCGGACGACGCCGCCGGCGCCGAGGCGCTGGTGCGCCAGGCCGACGCGGCGCTGTACGCGGCCAAACACGGCGGCCGCAACTGCGTCGTGCTGGCAACCCCGACCGGGTCGGCGCGCGACGACGAGACGACCGAAGGATAGACCGGGCGGGCCGCGCGGGGCCGACGCGTCCGGTCGCGGGAGGGCCTTCGCCGCCGGTCCGACCGCGGCGCGGGGCGGCGGGAGCGGCGCCCGGTATATGATGCCGGCCCATGGACATCGCGGTCGTGGGTGCGGGCAGCTACGGGACGGCGCTCGCGAAACTATTGGCGGACAAGGGACACGCGGTGACACTGTGGTGCCGCTCTCCGGACCGGGCCGCCGCGATCGCGGCCACACGGCGAAACGACGCCTACCTGCCGGGCTTCGAGTTGCCGGCGTCGGTGGACGTCACGGCCGACCTGGCGGCGGCGGTGGCCGGCAAGCCGATCGTGTTGGGCGTCACGCCCTCGCACGCCGTGCGCGACGTGCTCGGCCGCGCGGCACGGCACCTCGATCCGGATGCGATCGTCGTCAACGCATCGAAGGGGCTCGAGGAGGGCACCCTCGACCGGATCGATCAGATTTATTCGGACGTCTTGCCCGCGCCCTTGGCCGCGCGCGCGTGCTTCCTGTCGGGCCCGACGTTCGCCAAGGAGCTCGCCGAGCGGCGGCCGTCGGCGATCGTCGTCGCGAGCGCCGACCTGGCGGCCGCCGAGGCCGTCCAGCGCGCATTTTCGACCGACCGGTTTCGCGTCTACACGTCCGACGACGTGATCGGGGTGCAGATCGGCGGCGCGCTCAAGAACGTCGTCGCGATCGCGGCCGGCATGTCCGACGGGTTGGACTTCGGCCTCAACGCGCGGGCGGCGCTCATCACCCGCGGGCTGGCGGAGATCTCGCGTATCGGCGTCCGGCTCGGCGCGCACCCGCTGACCTTCGCCGGGCTGTCGGGCATGGGCGACCTGGTGCTCACCTGCTCGGGCGAGCTGTCGCGCAATCGTCAGGTCGGGCTCGCGCTCGGCCGCGGGGACAAGCTCGACGACATCGTCGGCCGCACGAACATGGTCGCCGAGGGCGTCAAGACCACGCGCGCCGCGCACGAACTCGCCGCCCGGCTGGACGTCCGGGCGCCGATCGCCGACACGATGTACGCGGTGCTCTACGAGGGGCTCGCGCCCGCCCGGGCGGTCGAGACGCTGATGACGCGCGCGCTCAAACACGAGCGCGAGTGACGGTCCGGGCGAGCGCGCGCGGTGTAGGATGCCGTCCGGGGACATGAGCGTCGTATACGTGCTGGACGAGGTGTTTTTCCGCCACCGGCCGCCCGGGCCACACCCGGAGCGGCCGGAGCGACTGGCGGCCGTGCGCGACGCGTTGCGGGCCGCCGGCGCCGAGGAGCGCGCGCGGCGGCTGCCCGTGCGCGAGGCGCGCCAGGAGGAACTCGAGCGGGTACACGCGCCGGCGTACGTCGCCGAACTCGAGCGCACGGTGCCCGGGCACAGCGGCTGGCTCGACGGGGACACGTACTACGGCCCCGAGTCGTGGCGCGCCGCGCTGGCCGCGGCGGCGGCGGCGGTCGACGTCACGGCGGCCGTGCTCGACGGCGGCGCCCGCCGGGGATTGGCGCTGGTGCGCCCGCCCGGGCATCACGCCGAGGCCGACCGCGCGATGGGGTTTTGCCTGTTCAACAATGTGGCGGTCGCGGCCGCTGCGGCGCGTGCAGGCGGCGTCGGTCGCGTCGCGATCCTCGACTGGGATGTCCACCACGGCAACGGCACGCAGCACGCGTTCGAGTGCGACCCGACCGTACTGTACGTGTCGATACACCAATACCCGTACTACCCCGGGACGGGCGCGGTCGACGAGGCCGGCCGGGACGCGGGCGAGGGGTTCACCGTGAACGTGCCGCTGCCGGCTGGCTGCGGCGACGCCGACTACGCGCTGGCGTGGGAGAGGGTGGTCGAGCCGGCCCTGCGCGGGTTCGAGCCGGATCTGATCCTGGTGTCCGGAGGGTTCGACGCCTACCGCGGCGACCCGCTCGCCCAGATGGCGGTCACCGTCGACGGCTTCCGCTGGCTGGCGGACCGGGTGCGCGCGGTCGCCGACGACGTCGCCGGCGGGCGGCTGGTGTGCGCGCTCGAGGGCGGCTACGACCTCGCGGGGCTCGGGGGCTCCGTGGCGGCGGTGTTCGACGCGTGGACGTCGCCGGCCGGCGGCGTGCAGCGGCCGGCCGGGGAGCCGACGCCGGCGGGGCGCTCGGCGGTCGAGCGCGCGGCGGCGCAGCACGCGAGGTGGCGATGACCCCGCAGGCTCTGGTCGAGCCCGCGCGATTCGGCGATCGGTACACGCTGATCGAGCGCGTCGCGGTGGGCGGTATGGCCGAGATCTACCGCGCGCGGCAGGACGCGATCGCCGGCTTCGAAAAAGACGTGGTGATCAAGCGGCTCAAGCCGGAACTGGCTGGGGACGATCGCGTCGTCGATATGTTCCTCGACGAGGCGCGGATCAGCGCGGTCCTCAACCACCCGAACGTCGTGCACGTCTACGACGTCGGGGAGGCCGGTGGCACGCCCTACATCGCGATGGAGTACATCGCGGGCGAGGAACTCACCGACCTGTGCCGGCGCGGGCTCCAGCTCGGCCGGTTCCTGCCGCTGCCGCACGCGGTCGAGCTGATGCGGCAGGCGGCGCGCGGCCTCGGCTACATCCACGCCAAACGCGGCAAGGATGGCGAGCCGCTCGACATCGTCCACTGCGACATTTCGCCGACCAACTTGCTCGTCACCGAGGACGGCGAACTCAAGATCATCGACTTCGGCATTGCGCGGTCGCGCCATCAGCGCGCGCGGGACGCCGCGATCTTGCCGGGCAAGCTCAGCTACATGTCGCCCGAGCAGGCGAGCCGCGGTCCGGTGGATCATCGATCGGACATCTTCTCGCTCGGCGTGGTCCTGTACGAGATCACCCTCGGCCGGCGGCTGTTCAAGGGGAAGGCGAGCGACGTCGTCCAGCGGCTGCGCGAGGGCGACATTCCGCCGCCGACGTTCGTACGCCGCGACTACCCGGGGCCGCTCGAGGCGGTGGTCATGCGCGCCCTCGAGCGGCATCCGGAGGACCGCTACGAGACGGCGTACGACATGGCCGACGAGCTGTCGGAGTTTTTGCGCGAGGCGGACCTGCGAACCGGGCCGCTGCGGATCGCGCGCTACCTCGACCAGCTCGCGGCCGCGGCCGGCGGCGCGCGGCGCGCCGAACTCGTCGCGGAGGCCGAGCGCCGCGCGGCCGAGGCCGAGGACGAGCTCGACTTCGATCGCGGGCTGTTCGACGGGTTTCGCGGGGCCGAGGGCGGGTCGGCCGAGGCGGCGGCCGAATGGGACGAGGTGGACGAGGACACTCGCGAGATCGCCGCGGCGCTGGGCGTGGCGCCCGACCAGCTCGACCGCGGCGGCGCCCGGGTGGAGGCGCTGTCTGCGGGCCGGAGCGGGCGCATCGACGGCGCGGCGGCGGACGCGGGCGGCGCGGCGGCGGACGCGGGCGGGGAGGGCGGCGCGGGCGCGGGCGGCGCGAGCG
>RFGE01000002.1 GCA_003696105.1 Deltaproteobacteria bacterium
ATCGAGACGCGCTACGCGGCGACGCCCGGCGACCTGCCCGACGAAGCGGAGGTCGACCGCATGATCGAGCGCGTCACGGCCGATCTGAACGCTCTGCACAAGGCGCCGATCGCAGAGCCGTACGACGGGCCGGCCATCCTGCAGGGGCGCGCCGCGGCGGTGTTCTTCCATGAAGTGTTCGGCCACCGGATCGAGGGGCACCGGCAAAAGGACGAGACCAGCGGCCAGACGTTCTCGTCGAAGCTCGGCGAACGGATCATGCCGGAGTGGATGACGGTGTACGACGACCCGTCCCTCACCGCGCTCAACGGCGTGTTCCTCAACGGCCACTACCGCTTCGACGACGAGGGTGTGCCGGGCCAGCGCGCGTCGCTCGTCGAACACGGCGTGCTGAAGGGGTTCGTGCTGGGACGCCAGCCGCTCGACGGGTTCCCGCACTCCAACGGCCACGGGCGCAAGGAGCCGGGGCGCTGGGCGGTGAGCCGGCAGGGCAACCTCGTGGTCGAGGCGGCGCGCTCGGTGTCAGAGGACGAGCTGATGAAGATGCTGATCGCGGAGATCAAACGGCAGGGCAAGCCGTACGGCATGATGTTCACCGACATCAGCGGCGGGTTCACGAACACGTCGCGGTTCCAGCCGCAGTCGTTCAAGGTCAACCCGATCATGGCGTACCGCGTGTATCCAGACGGCAGAAAGGAACTGGTCCGCGGGGTCGACATCGAGGGCACCCCACTGATCGCCCTCGGGTCGATCCTGGCGGCGAGCCGCGAGGTGGAGACGTTCAACGGGATGTGCGGCGCCGAGAGTGGCTGGGTGCCGGTGTCGGCGTCGGCGCCGAGCCTGTTGTTGCGCCAGCTCGAAGTCGCGCGAACCACCGCGCCGTCCGGCGGCGGCCCGATCCTGCCGCCGCCGGCGCTGTCGGAAGGAGTCGGCGCGACCCAACCGGCCGAGGAGACCCGGCGATGAAGGCAAAACCAGTTGTTGTCGCGGCGCTCGCGGCGGCCGGCCTCGGCACCGCGGCGGCGACGTCCACGTCCATCGAATCGCGTGCGGTCACCGCCGAGGTGCTCGGCGAGATCGAAGCGGAACTCGGGCGCTCGCTCGCATCCCTCGAAGTGCCCGGGGAGCCGAAGCCGTATTTCATCGCCTACAAGGTCACCGAGGTCGAGGTCAACGACGTGTCCGCCAGCCTCGGTGCGACGCTCGCCAAGCGCGAGCGCCACTTCGTCAACCTCGACGCGAGCGTGCGCGTCGGCGACTACCAGCTCGACAACGCCAACTTCGTCATTCCGCGCCAGGAAGACGTCGACGGGCTGGCGAGCATCACGCTGCCGCTCGAAGCGACGCCGCGCATCGCGCGCAAGGCCGCGTGGCTCGCAACCGACGCGGCGTTTCAGGAAGCGCTCGCGCAGTACACCGCCAAGCAGGCGAGCTTGCGGCGGCGAACGACCGCCGGCGCGGCCGTACCGAGCTACACGCGCGAGCCGCCGGTCGTCGCGATGGACCCGGTCGTCGTGCCGCCGCTGGAGTCGGCGAGCGACCTCGAAGCGCTCGCCGCGAGGGTGTCGCTGGCGTTCCGCGACCGCCCGACGATTCGCGAATCCCACGTCGCCTACACGAGCTTCCTCGAGCGCCGGTGGTACCTCAACGCCGAGGGCACGCGCGCCCACGACACGCGGCGGGTCACCGGCGTCGTGATCGTCGCGTCGACCCGCGCCGACGACGGCGAGGTGTTGTCGCTGTACACGTCGCACTACGGCCACACGCTCGCCGACCTGCCTCCGGTCGCGGCGCTCGAAAAGGAAGCGGCCTCCCTCGCGGATCAGCTCGACGCGCTGCGCGCGGCCCCTGTGCTGGGCAACTACACGGGCCCGGTGCTGTTCGAGGGGGTCGGCGCGGCCGGCATCGTGCGCCACACGCTCGCGCCGCAGCTGTCGGGCACGCCCGTGCCCGACGGGTCGCCGGACGAGGACTTCCTCGGCGGCAAGCTCACCGATCGGATCGGGCTGCGCGTCGTGTCGCCGCTACTGTCGGTCATCGACGACCCGACGACGAACCGCGCCGCCGGCCACGCGCTCATCGGCGGCTACCGGTTCGACGACGAGGGCGTGCCCGGCCGACGCGTGCAGGTCATCGATCGGGGCAAGCTCGTCACGCTGTTGATGAGCCGCACCCCGTCGGCCAAGATCGCGCACAGCAACGGCCACGCGCGGCGGGCCGGGACGGGCATCTTCACCGGGAGCCCGACCAACCTGTTTCTGCGCGGCCACCGGGGCAAGTCGGCCCGCGCGCTGCGCCGCGCACTGATCGCGGAGGCCAAAGCGCAGGGCCTGGACTACGGGTTGATCGTGGCGCAGTTCGACGACCCCGTGGTCACCGCCAACGGCGAGCTCGGCCCGCGCCAGCTCCTCGAAGAACTCAACGCCCGCCGCGGCAGCGAGTTGCCACGCGTCGCCCTCGCCTACCGGCTGTACACGGATGGCCGCATCGAACTCGTACGCGGCGTCCAGCTCGCGGAGACGCCGCTGCGCATCTGGCGCGACGTCATCGCGGTCGGCAACCGGCCGGCGGTGCTGAGCTTCCTCGCGACCACGGACGACGGCACCGGGCTTCGCCTGCGCGGCGGTGGCCCGGGGTTCGTGCCGTCGGCCGGGATCGAGAGTTCGATCGTCACGCCGGCGCTGCTGTTTCGCGAGCTCGACGCCAAACGCGCGCCGGCAAGCCTGATCCCGCCGCCGCCGGTGCCCAAGCCGTAGGGCGCGATGCGCGCGCGCCGCCGATCACCGCGCATCGACGGCGCGCGCGAGGATCTGGATCGTATCGACCTCGCGCACGTCGACGCGCCGCGTGCCGGCCGGCAGATCGATCCGGTACTCGCGCAGCGGATACGGGTAGCCGGCCCGCCGCACGCGCAGCGCGATCGCCGCGTAGCCGGCGCGCGCCGCATCCCGCTCGATCGCGCGCAACGTACGCACGCGGTCGCCGGGGCGCAGGTGGACCGCGAGCAGCGAGCGACCGCGTCGCGCCGCCGCGAGGGCGCGTACCCACGAACCGCCGGACAGCGGCTCGCCGTCGCCGCCCGACAGCGGGTCGGCGTCGAGGGTGGCGTGGCCGTCCGTGTCGATTGCCAACAGCGGCGCGTCCTCGGTCACCGGTTGTGCGCGATCGCCAGCCAGCGCCCAGCAGCCGGGCAGATAGTCGTCGGCATGCTCGGCCGCGTAGGCATCCTCGGCCGCGACCGCATCGGCGAACTCGGCGAGCATGCGCTCGTATACGGCGACGTCGCCGCAGATCGTACACGCATGGAGCGCTTCGCTCGCCCGGTGCTTGAGGTCGCGACGCGCCCGCGCGAGCAGCACGACCGGCCATCCCTCGGGGACGTACTGCTTGCACTCGAGCGGCTGCTCGCGGCCGCACACGCGCAACAGATACGCGCGCGCGTCTTCCCCCGGGGCCGGATCGACGCCGAACGCCGACGGCAGTACGGTGAGCGCCAGCGCGTCGAGTTGCTCGTCCCGCGGTCGGTCGGCAACGGCCTGCAGCACCGGTAGCGCGAAGAACGTTTCGTACAAATCCGCGTGTTGGGCCACTTCGGCGTTGAATCGCGGCCGCAGCGCGCGCAGCTCGAGCACGAACGCGCGGTAGTTGGCGGGCGTCGGCGGCTTGGCGGCGTGCGCTTCGACCGCCGCCAACAGCGCCGCACGGCCGTGGTCGTCGTCGTCCGGCGACGCCGCGACGAGTGCGATTCCGTTGTCTGCACAACCACAAAGCAGTACCGCCGCCACGGCAGCGGCGGCCGCACGCTGCGGTCGGTGCATCGCGGCGTCGCGCTTAGCGGTCGACCGGAGCACGATCAACTGGCGAGCGACGACAGCTTGCGCAACGTCGGCGGGTCGATGAACACGAACAGCGCGTCGCCGAAACTCACGTACGCCCCAGACCAGATCGGCGCTCGCACCAGCGGCTGAAGCGGCTCGCCGTTGATGCAGCTGCCGTTGCGCGAGTTTTCGTCCACGATGAAGTAGTCGCCGCTGTGACGGTCGAAGATGACCTTGGCGTGCAGCTTGCTCACCGAATCGTTGTCGAGGCGGACGTCGCAACTGCGACTGCGGCCGATGGTCACCTCGACCTCGCTGCCCGATCCGGCGCCCGACTGCGGCGCGACCACCAGGAACCGATGGCCCGCGTACTCGCGCGTGTAATGCTGCGCCCAGTCGAACGGCTTGCCGCTGGTGACCGTGCGGTCCACGGTGACGTCCGGCATGGCGCTACTGCCGGCGTCGATCTCGATCAAGATCGGCTCGAACAGGTTGTACCCGTCGCGCAACTCCACCAGGAGTTCGCGCAGCGTCGTGGCTTTCGGCCGGTCGGTCTGCACCTGCAACGCCTCGAAATGCGAATCCTACCCCGACTCCGAGGGTAGCACGGCCGCGCGCAGACAGTCAGCCACCCCGGCGGGGTCGACGTCCCGACCGATGGCGACCAGCGGGGTTGGAGAGGCCGCCGGCGCCGGTTCCGCGCTCACGCGGGCGCCCACCCGGTGCACGGCGTACAGCGCCGGGCGGAGAGCTCCCCGCTCGCCGTCCACCACGCGGAGCACCCCTTTCATCCGGATGATCGACGGCGGCAGCGCCTCGAGCGCCTCCGCCAGCGCCTCGAGATCGTAGACGTCGGGCGCGTCCACGGCCACGCTGGTCAGTCCGTCCGCGTGGTCGCCGGCGGCCGGATCTCGCACCCCCGCGGCGGCCGGCGGCGGCGGATCCTCCAGGAACCGCCACAACACGGGAGCCACCCGTTCGGGCGGCTCGAGCAGGATCGGCGCGGCGTCGTTGCGCTCGCGCAGGCTCGCGACGAGCGCATCGACGTCCCTCGGCCCTCGGTCCAGCTTCGACACCACGAGCAAGTCGGCATAGCGCACCTGGGCATCGGCGCTCGGCGACTCACGCCGGGCGGCCTCGTGCTCGAAGGGGTCGACCACGGCGACGATCGCCGCAAGGCGCAGGCGCGCGTCCAGCGGCGGCGACTCGAGCGTCCAGCTGATCGGGAGTGGGTTGGCAATGCCGGTGGTCTCGATGACGATGGTGTCGAGATCGGGGGCGGCCTCGACCAGGTCGTCGAGCGTCGTCTGGAGATCGTCGACCAGCTGGCAGCACACGCAGCCCCCGGGCAGCTCCACCTGGCGCGTTTCGGCGGACGGCAACAGCGCCGCGTCGACCCCGACGTCGCCGAACTCGTTGACGACGATCGCGAATCGGCCGCGGCCGGGCGGCCGCGCGCGGAACAGCCGATTGAGCAACGTGGTCTTCCCGCTGCCGAGAAAGCCGGTGAGCACGACGACCGGGATCACGCGGTGAGCCTACACGCCCGGCGCCGCGCGCGCACCCGCATCGCGTCGATCCCGCTGCGCGTCACGCCGGCAACGCCCCCTCGTGGACCAACAGCCACCGCTTGCGGTCGATGCCGCCGCCGTAGCCGGTGAGCCGGCCGCTGGCGCCGATCACGCGGTGACACGGCAGCACGAGCGACACCGGGTTGGCGCCGTTGGCCGCGCCGACCGCCCGCGCCGCCCGCGGGCGGCCGACACGCGCGGCGAGCTGTGCGTACGTCCACGTCGCCCCCGGCGGAATCGCGCGCAGCGCATGCCACACCGCGAGCTGGAAGGGCGTGCCGCGCGGCGCGGCGTCGACCGCGGCGAGCGCGCCGACGTCGCCCGCGAAATACGCGGCGAGCGCGCGCTCCACCGCGCCCGTGCGGCGGTCGACCACCGCGACGCCCGGATACCAGCGCGCCAGATGCGCGGCCGCGCGGTCGGTCCGATCGGCGAAATATAGCGCGGCGAGCGCGCCGTCGCGCACCGCATACCAGACGGGGCCGAGCGACGTGGCGACGGTGGAGGCGTACAGGTCCATGGCCGGCGCGGAGATGCCACGAGCCTACACCGGCGGACCAGGGGCCCGTGCCGGAATGTAGTGCACCAGGAGGCTGTTGCGCATAGCCGCTGGCTGCGGTCGCGATCTGCGGGCGATCGTCGGCGTACGTCCTCGCGCCCGTCGGTTCCGTATGTGGATACGCGCCCTCGTGCGCTGCGGGCGTACGCCGAACCTCGCCTCGCATCTCCCAACCTCGCTGGCGCGCCGACACGCAACAGCCTCCTCGGGCGAAGTCCATGGAAGTTCAGGCAAGGCGCGGCGAAGGCGCTTGGTGGTGGGACCACGGATCCGGGGAGCAACGCAGCAAGAGGTTTCAGGCACATAGCACGTGGTGTGCTGTATTTGGGGACAGCCCCTACACTGCCGAAGGACGGTGAGCCGGTTCGCGCTAACGACGGTCGGTATCGCGGTGCTCGCGGCGGCGCTGCACTGCGGGACGATCAACAACGAGCTGACGTTCGACGACCACTGGGCGATCGAGCGCAACCCGAACACGGCGCGGCCGGCGGACCTCGCGGCGCACTTCACTTCCGGCTTCTGGGGGCCGGGCTACCTGAAACGCGACGCCGCGTGGCGCCCCCTCACCACGCTCACGCTGGCGTGGAACCGGGCGGCCGGCGGACTCGACCCCGCCGGTTACCACGCGGTCAACCTGCTGTTGCACGCGCTGGCGGCCGCGCTGGTCGCCCTGCTCGGCCGCGCGCTCGGATTGCGCGACGAGGCGGCGCTGGCCGCCGGCGCGCTGTTCGCGGTCCACCCGGTGCACGTCGACGCGATCGCGCCGGGCGTCGGGCGCGCCGACCTGCTGATGGCCGTGCTCGCGCTGGCCGCCGGTCTCGCGTGGGAGCGGCGGCGCCCCGGTGTCGCCGCGGGCGCGCTCGCGCTCGCGCTGCTGGCCAAGGAGATGGCGGCCGGCGCCGCCGCCGCGCTCGCATGGCGCGCCGTCACCCGCCCGGACCGCGGCGGCCGCTGGCGGTGGGCGCTCCCGCTGGCCGTCGCGGCCGCATGGCTCGCGGCGCGTTACGCCGTGCTCGGCGCGCTGGGCGGCGCGCACCCGGGGCCGCTCGAAAACCCGGTCGCGCACGCGGGACTCGCCGCGCGCCTGTGGACCGCCGGCCACTGCTATGCGCTGGCTCTCGCCAAGTTCGTCGCGCCGGTGACCCTGCTGGCGGACTACTCGTACGCGGCCGTCGAGCCGGCGACCGGGCCGACCGCCGTCGCGATCGCGGGATGGGCGCTGTTGGCGACCACGATCGCCGCGATGGTGCTGGCCGCGCGGCGCCGGCCGGAGTTGTCGGCGATGCTCGCGTGGTGGCTCGCGCCGTACGCGATCGTGAGCCACCTGGGGCCGACGCTGCCGATGTGGTTCGCCGAGCGCGTGCTGTACCTGCCGAGCGCCGGGCTGTGCCTCGCGGTCGGCTGGGCGGTCGGCCGCGCGGCCGGCGCGCGGCAGGCGGTGGCGCGGGCGGCGGGCGCCGCGGTGGCGGTCGCGATCGCCGCTTTCTCGGTGCGCAGCGCGGTGCGCGTCGGCGACTGGCGCGACGACGTGACCCTGCACGCGAAGACGGTCGAGGACGCGCCGCGCAACGTCAAGGCGCTCGCGAACGCCGCGCGCGACGCGGCGAGCCGCGGCGACGCCGGCGCGGCGCTCGCGCTGGTGCGCCGGGCGCTCGCGGTGCGCGACGACGTCGCCCTGCCGCATCTGGCGGCGGCGTCGGTGTATGCACAACTTGGCGACGCAGAGCGCGCAGCCGCCCACCTGGACCGCGCGTTGTCCATGCCGCACGACCTCGCGACCGCGGCCGAGACGCGCTGCGCGGTGCTCGCGCGGTTCCGCCCCGACGTCGCCGTGCCGGCGTGCGAAGCGGCGACGCGCGCGCCGTTTGCCGGGCCGGATGCGTGGATGTTCCTCGCCATCGCCTACGACCGGACGGGCGATCCGGCCCGCGCAGAGGCGGCGTTCGCCATGGCTCTCGATCGAGCCGGAGCACCGAGCGTGACGCTCGCCTACAACTACGGCATCTTCCTGCTGCGGCGCGGCCGTCCGGCGGATGCGGTTGCCCCGCTCGCGCGCGCGGCGGCGCTGGCGCCCGATCGGCCCGAGATCGCGCGGGCGCTGGCCGACGCCCGCGCGGCCGCGGCCGCGCGGCGCTGACCCCGCACCGCGCACCGCCCGCCCGCTCGCCAGTAGCCCCGCGACGGGCGTTGGCCGACGCCCGCGGCCCCGCGACCGCGCGGCGCCGCCCCGGGCGCACCGCCCGCCCGCCGGTAGACCCACTGCGGCCGCCGTGCGTTGCAAGCGGACATGGCACGTCACGCGCTCGTCCCGATCGCCCTGTTGTCCGTCACCGCCTGCGGCACGCACGGACCCTCCCGCCCCGCCGCCGGCCCGACCGTCGCCGACGCGCCGCCGCCCGCCGCCGACGTCGCCCCGCCGATCGAGCCGACGCCGCTGCAGCGCGCGCTCGCCGCGATGGAGCCCGCCCGCGCGACGCCGCCCGGCGCGACTCAGCGCCGCATTGCACGGGCGGTCGACGACTACTTTGCCCGCTTGCAGACCCATCGCGTGGTGCTGTCGGTCGACAAGCCGCTGTACCAGCCGGGCGAAACGATCTGGTTCCGCGTGTGGGAGCTGGCGACGCGCGACCTGTCCAACGCCGCGGCCGACGGAATCGGCACCACGGTCGAGTTCATCACTCCGCAAGGGTCTACGTTGATCCGCAAGCGCGTCCGCAGCGAACGCGGCCTCACGCGCAACGACTTCGAGCTGCCCGCGGGGATCCCGGGCGGCGAGTACACCTTGCGCGCGCGCTCGGACACCGGCGCGTTCGCCGAGCGCAAGCTGATCGTGTCGTCGTACCAGCCGCCGCGCGTCAAAAAGAAGCTCGAGTTCTTGCGCAAGGCGTACGGCCCCGGCGACGCCGTGACCGCCGCGCTGGCGTTGCACCGCGCGACCGGCGAGCCGCTCGCCACGACGGCGATCACGGCGATCGCGACGGTCGACGGCGCCGAGGTCGCGCGCGCGCCGGTCGCGACGTCGGCGGACGGCAAGGCGCTCGTTCGCTTCTCGTTGCCGCGCGAGATCGCCCGCGGAGACGGCCTTCTCACCATCGTGGTCGACGACGGCGGCGTCGCCGAGTCGATCCAGAAGCGGATCCCGATCACCCTGGCCAAGATCCAGTTCGCGCTGTTTCCCGAGGGCGGCGACCTGGTGGCCGGCCTCCCGGGCCGCGTCTACTTCCAGGCGAAGAACCTCATCGGCAAGCCGGCCGACGTCAGCGGCGTCGTCGTCGACGATCGCGGCGCGATCGTCGCCGAGTTCGCGTCCCTGCACAACGGCATGGGGCGATTCGAACTCACGCCGAAGCCCGGCCGCACCTATACCGCGCGCATCGTCAAGCCGGCCGGGATCGAGCAGACGTTCGCGTTGCCGGCCGCCCGCGCCGCGGGCTGCGCGATGCAGTCGATCGACGACTTCGCCAACGAGCGCGACGACCTGCGCGTGGCCGTGTGGTGCACCGCGCCGCGCACGGTCATCGCGACCGCGATGGTGCGCGAACGTCGCCTCGCGACCCAGGCCGTCGCGGTGCCGGCTCGCGAGCCGGCGGTGATCGCGCTCGACGTGCCGCGCTGGGAGCAGGGCGCCGTCCGCGTCACCTTGTTCGACGACGCCGGCGACCCGCTCGCCGAGCGGCTGGTCTACCGGGGCCGCGGCCAGGACATGCGCGTCGCGATCGAGCCGGACCGCGAGTCGTACGCGCCGCGCGACCGCGTCACCCTCACCGTGCGGACCACCGGCCTCGACGGCAAGCCGGTCCCGGCCGACCTCGCGGTCGCCGTCGTGGACGACACCGTGCTGAGCTACGCCGACGACAAGACCGGCCACCTGCTGGCCAAGCTGTACCTCGAGCCGGAGATGCCGGGCCAGACAATCGAGGAGCCCAACTTCTACTTCTCGGACGACCCGAAAGCACCCGCGGCGCTCGACCTCGTGCTCGGCACACAGGGGTGGCGCCGGTTCGCGTGGGAGGTTGTGCTGCGACCGCAGACGGAGACGGCCGCGGAGGGGGCACTCGCGGGTGGAGACGACGACGCGCCGCGCGCGATGGTTCTCGAACAGCGCAAGGTCAGAAAAGCGGGTCGGCGCGGCCCGGTGCGTCGCCAGCGCGTCGTGGCCGAAAGGGCGCGCCCCCCGGCGCCCCCTGCCGAGCCGGCACCCGCCCGCGACCACGTCGCACGACGCAACAAGGACCAGCGCAACGCGCGGGGACTCGTCGACGACAAGTTCGACGCGCGGGCCGAGGCCGACGTGGACGAGGACTGGATCGCGGGCGGCGGCGGGCTCGGTGCGGGGCGCGCCGCGGGCGACGAGATGTTGATGTGGGCGCCCGTGCGCGAGTTTTCGGCGCCCAACTACGACAGCTCGTACGACGGGCCGCGCGTCGACTTCCGCGAGACGATCTACTGGGCGCCGTCGGTGCGCACCGGCGACGACGGCACCGCAACCGTGTCGTTTTCGCTGTCGGACGCGGTGACGTCGTTTCGCGCCACGGCCGAGGGCGTCTCGTCCGCGGGCATCGCGGGCCGCGGCGAAGCCCTGGTCCAGTCCAAGCTCCCGGTGTCGCTCGTCGCCAAGCTGCCCCTCGAGGTGTCCGCCGGCGACCGCATCGAGTTGCCGGTCACCGTCGCGAACGAGACCGCGCGCCCGTACACCGCGGAGGTGGTCGCCGAGTTCGGGCCGGCGTTCCGCGTCACGCACGCCCTGCCCGGCAGCGTCCGCCTCGGCCCCGGCGAGCGCAAATCCCTGTTCGTCGCCCTCGACGTGACCGGCAACGGCAACGATCCGGCCGACGGCCGCGTTCGCATCGCCGTGCGCGCGGCGCATCTCGAGGACGCGATCGAGCGCACCATCGACGTCGTGCCGGTCGGGTTCCCGCAGGAACACAGCTTCGCGGGCACGCTCCAGACGGTCGCGCGCCACGAGGTCGACTTGCGCGCGGTCGTGCCCGGAACGATCTCCGCCCAGTTGACGCTGTACCCGTCGCCGCTGGCCACGATGACCAAGGGCACCGAGGCGATCCTGCGCGAGCCGTACGGCTGCTTCGAGCAGGCGTCCAGCTCGAACTACCCGAACATCATGGTGCTCAGCTATCTCGAGGAACACGACGCCGCCGACCCGGATGTCGTCGCGCGCGCCCACCGACTGCTCGACAAGGGATACAAGCTGCTCACCGGATACGAGAGCCCGACGCGCGGTTACGAGTGGTTCGGCGGCGACCCGGGACACGAGGCGCTCACCGCATACGGCTTGATGGAGTTCGCCGACATGAAAAAGGTGTTCCCCGACGTCGACGACCGGATGGTCGCGCGCACCCGCGCGTGGCTGCGCTCTCGCCGCGACGGCAAGGGCGGCTACTTGCGCAACCCGCGCGCGCTCGACTCGTTCGGCCGCGCGAGCGAGCAGGTCACCAACGGCTATATCACGTGGGCGCTCACCGAGGCCGGGGAGCGCGACCTCGACGCCGAGGTCGCGTATCAACGCAACGTCGCTCGGACGACGACCGACCCGTACCTGATGGCGTTGGCGGCCAACGTGCTGGCCAACGTCGCCCCGGACGCGGCGGACACGCGCGCGGCGCTCGACAAGCTTGCCGGCATGGCCGGCGAAGACGGCGCGTTTGCCGGCGCAGACCACTCGATCACGCGCTCGGGCGGCGTCGCGCTCACGATCGAGACCACCGCCCTGGCGGCGATGGCCCTGATGAAGGGCGGCCCGCGCTATCTGCCCCGCGTGACCAAGGCGATCGAGTGGATCGATGCGCACCGCAGCGGCTACGGCGGCTACGGGTCGACCCAGTCCACCGTGCTGGCGCTGCGCGCGCTGGCGCGCTACGCAGCGGCCACGCGCACGCCACGAGCACCGGGCCACGTCGACGTGTACGTCAACGGCGCGAAGGCCGGATCGATCGACTGGACCGCCGGCGAGCGGGGCGCGCTCGAACTGCGCGGCCTCGGCCGCCACCTGAAGCCGGGCCACAACACGATCGAACTGCGCATGGAATCGACCGCGCCGATGCCGTACAGCATGGTGGTCGCGTATCGCAGCGAGCAACCGGCGTCGAGCCCGGACGCGAAGGTCGCCATCCACACCAAACTCGACCGCGCGACCGTACCGTGGGGTGAGAGCGTGCGCATGCACGTGTCGATGCGGAACCTCACGAGCGAAGGGCTGCCGATGACGCTGGCGCGCGTCGGCATCCCGGGCGGCCTGCAGTTCCAGACGTGGCAGCTCAAGGAGCTGGTCGACAAGGGCCAGATCGACTTTTTCGAGACGCGCGACCGCGAGGTCGTGCTGTACTGGCGGTCGATGGCGCCGAAAGCGGCCGCGGAGATCGACCTGCAACTCTTGGCCGCGGTGCCGGGCCGCTTCGCGGCGCCGGCGTCGACCGCGTACCTGTACTACACGGACGAGCACAAGCATTGGGCCGAACCGGTGTCGATCGAGGTGCAGCGCGCGAAGTGACGCACCCGATCGCCGCCGGCCGGCGTCACCGCCGGCCGGGCAGTCGGTACGGTGGCCGCGAGCTGTCGAGCAGCCTCAGCGCGCCCGAGCGGCGCGGCCGCCGTGCCAGCACGATCGCGTAGTGGCCGCCGACCTCGAGCGGCCACTGCTCGTCGGGCGCGAGCATGTCCTGGCCGCCGTACGCGCCGCGCTCGCCCGGCAGCACCGCGAACGCGACGGGCTCGCCATCCGGTGTATCGGCAACCAGCCAGCCGTCACCGGGCTTCGCCGGCGGCGCGATCACCCAAAACGCGACCACGTCGCCGCGCCGCCGCGCGGCCGACGGCGGCACGGGCGCGCCGGGCGGCGCCTCGTCGACGGGCGCGAGCCCCGGCGGCACGGCCGGCGGCGGCGCGGCCCCCGGCAGTCGCCACACGCGCGCACCGCGCCACACCCACCGTCCCGCCGCGTCGACGGTCCACGCGCCGCGCACCTGCACGCGCGCGCCCGCCGACAGCGCGGCCGCCGCGGCCGGCAACGCCACGCGGATCGCGAGCGCGCCGTCGCCCTCGGTTTCGTCGATCAGCCAGCGCAGCTCGGCCGGCGCGTCGGCGACCGGCGGACCGAGCGCGCCGTACACGTCCCCCTCGAGGCCGCGCCGCGCGAGCAGCGACGCGCGGTCGACGACGGCGCGCCACGCCGGCATGCCGGTCGGCTCGGCCAGCCGCCCGACCGCGGCGTCTGCCGGTGCGGCGTCCGCCGGCGCCGGCCGAGGCGCCGGATCGCCCGCGCAGCCGCCGGCGACCGCGGCGGTCACCGCCGCGACGACCGCCGCAGCCGCGCGCGCTCGGCGACGCTCCGCCCGGCGCCCGCCGCACGGCGGACGCCGGCGGGCCGCGCGGCGCCCGCGCCGCCGCTCGATCCGACGAGCACGCGCCCGTTGTACTCCCGCCGCCGTCACGCCAACAGATCGGCCGGCACGCCCCCCGACAGCTCGAGCAGGCGACGATGTACGCGCACCCGGAGACAATAGGCGCGCGGATCGTCGCGGCGCGACGCGGCCCGCAGGATGCGACTGCGCGCATTGCCCAGCGCCGTGCGGCGAGCCGCCTCCGTCACCGGAAACACCTCGGTGAACGCGAGCGCGAGGTACAGCTCCGCGGACGGCTCCGTCTTGTCGAGCGACCGGCGCGCCAACTCGAGCGCGGCTCGGGCGGCGTCGGCATCGCCGGTCCGCGCGTGCGCGCGCGCCAGCGCGCTGTACAGGTGCGTGAGCTTGTTGGACGCCCCCACGCCGCGAGCCTCCTCGATCGCGGCCCCCGCGACGTCCCGCGCGCGAGCCGCATCCCCGGCCGCGCCGCGCTCGAGCAACCAGAACGCCTCGGCGGCCGCCGCATCCACGGCGAACATGTGGTTGACCACCTGCTCGGGCACGCGCGCGAGCATGTCGAGCGCCGGATCGAGGTTGCCGCACTCGGCGGTCGCCAGCGCCATCAATACGCGGGCGAACGATTCGACCTGGCGGTGCCCCGTCTCGCGCGCCAGCTCCGCCGCAACGGTCGCCTCGTCGCGCGCGGCCTCGGGGCGACCGAGCTCGAGCAAGGTCTCGGCGATGTTGTTGGACTCGTTGGCCGCGTCCGCGCGCCGGCCGGTCGCCAGCGCGACATCGCGCGCGGCCTTCGACAGCGACAGCGCCAGTTCGCTGTGGCCCTGTAAGATGGCCGCGAACATGCGGGCGCGCAGCGCGTCATACTGCGCCGACTGGCTCGAAAACGTCCGGGTCTCCGCCTCGGTGGCGCAGCGGGCCGCCGTGCGCCGATCGCCGCTGCGATACGCGGCGAACGCGACGTGCGAGAGCACCTCGGCGTACGCCTCCTGGTCGCCGACCGCCTCCGCTGCGGCGAGCGCCCCGTCCGCGACGGACAGCACGCGGCGGACGTCGACCTGCCGGCACACGGCGACGCGCGCGCGCTCGAACCGCGCGCGGTTCACCGGATCGGCGGCACCGGCGAGTACCTGCTCGATCCAGTCGAGCACGTCGGCGTGGCGGCCGACGAACCGCGCCGCCGTGCCGAGCGCCGCGGCGAGGCGGGGCACGTCCTCATCACCTACCCCGGCGTCGCGCGCACGGCACAGCACCTCGTAGGCGCGCTCGCTGTCCCCCGCGGCGAGCGCGCGTTCGCCATCGGCCAACAGCTCGCTGCCGCGCGTCATCCGATCCTCCGATCCCACCCGGCAGGCGCCGGTTCGCACCGTCGTGCCGCGCGGCTGTCGTGGTCGCTGCAACGCATGGGCATCACACGGTCTCGACCGGCAACACCGGCCACCGATCGCGAGACCGCTGCAACCGTCGAGTATACGCCGGAACCTCGCCGACCGCGCGGCGGCCGAAACCGGAGCGTCGCCGCGCGGCGGCGCCCCGCGACCGGCCCGACGATCAGTAGGCTCCGTTGGTGCGGGCCGCCTGCAGGGCGCGCGGCAGCCCCGCCGGCGTGGCGCGCAGGCCGACCACGAGCATGTCGTCGTCCGTGCCGATCGCCGCGACGTTGACCACCGGCGTGAGCGTGCGCAGCACCCGGCGCAAGCGCGGGTTCGCCGAGAACTTCGGCACCTTCATCAAGTCGATCACGATCTCGTCGTCGTGCGCCGACACGAGCGCCGGCGGCTTCTTCGGCATGAAGTTGGCCAGGTTGCCCGGCTTCGACAGGTCGAGTGCGCCCGACTTGATGAGTCCGACGACGGGGCTGTCCGATTCGCCGAGCGGCTGGAGATCCACGTCGCTCAGCCGCAGCGTGATGCGCATCGTATCCTCGTCGATGCGCAGCTCGTCGACGCGGATCGTCGCCGACGCGCGCAACGTGGCGCCCATCAGCTCGACGGTCGCGCCGATCGCGATGGCCGGCGGATATGCGGCGATCGTGACGTCGGTCGGCGCCTTCTTGCTCGGCGGCGTATTCGCGATGAACCAGCGCAGCGCGTCCAGCGGGATCGCAATGCGCATGCCGAGCGCATGCCTGGCCATCTTGGCCATGCTCAACGGGTTGCGCAGCATGTAGCGGCCGGCAGAACGGATCGCGGAACCAATGGGTAGCGCCATGGAGTCGCCATCCTACCGCGGGAACAAGTGGACGGAAAGGGGCCGTTGACGCACGATACCGGCGATCGGCCGGCCGTCCACGACCGCGGAGAACACGCCGTCGCGCACTGCGTCGGCCGGCCATGCGTGGGCCCCGCGGATCGCGCCCGTGTCGGGATCGAGTTCGACGAACTGACCTGCGCGCCAGCCGTCGACCAGCACGATCGGCGCGCCGCTGCCGTCGCGATGCGGCGCCACCGCGACCGCGTGCGGAAACCTCCACGCGCCGAGCAGCCGCGCCGGCACGGCCCACAGCCGGACGACGTCGGCGGCCGGCCGGTCGTACCAGCGGTCGCCCGCGGTGCCGATCGTTGCGATCGCGACGGGCGCGGGCGCGGGGACGGGCGCGCCGGTCGCCGCGTCGACCGCGAACACCTCCCCGGTGTGCAACGCGACGAGCGCGGCGCGGTCCGCCGCCGCCAGGCGCGCGACGTAGCCGCGCGCGCGAAGCCGCCAGCCGTCGCCCGCCACGACGCCGCCGACCTCGACCGCGACCGGACCGGCCGGCGCCGGCACGACCCGAGGTGCCACGCCGTTGTCGGCGAGCCACGCGCGAACGTCGCGACCGGTGCGCGCGTCGACCGCGACCGCGCGATCGCCGTAGCGCGCGACGACGACGCCGCCGCCGACGGCCACCGCATCGATCGCCGGCAGCGCTCGGCGCCAGCGCAGCGCGCCCGTACCGGCGTCGACCGCCGCGACGTCGGCCGCGCCGGCCGGGGCGCGCGTCGCGCACACGACCACGCCGTCTCCCGCCGCCACCGCGACGACGGCTGCACCGGGCGCGCACGCCGCGTCGGCGTGCCACACCCACCGGCGCGCGCGCAAGTCGAACGCCGACAGCGCCGCACCGTAGTCGGCGGCGGGGCGCCGCTCGAACGACGCGGCGAACACGCGGCCCCCCGCCACCGCGATCGGGCCGGCGGCCGTGCGGCCCCGATCCGGCGCCGGGAACACCGTGGCCGCCGCCGCCGGCGTCGGCGCGGGCAGGTCGACCGGCCGGGCGCTCACGTCGACGGCCGGCGGCGACAGCGGCGGCACCGCCGGAGGCCGCGGTGCCGGCGGCGGCAACTGCCACAGCGACAGCCGATCGCCGTGTTCGGGCGGCCGGCCGGCGCGGCCCGCCGCCGCCATGCGCTCGCCCACGACGACGGCCACGCGCGGCGCCGCCGGCGCCGCCAGCCACGCGCGAATGCCGTGCGCGTCGACCGCGACGACCGTGCCCGCGGCCGCGCGCGCGATGGCCAGACCGTCGCCGGCGGCCACGAGCGGCCCCGCGGCGGCGATCGGCGACAGCGATACGCGCTCACCAAGCGTGCGGTCGCGCATCGCGATTCCAGATGTATCCGCAACGATAACGCCGTCGCCGGCCGGCGCCGGCCACCAGCCGCGGGCGGCGATCGGACCGCCGGTGCGGGCGCCGGTGGCGGGGTCGACCGCGATCAGCGAGCGGGCGCCCGCAGCGCCCGCCAGCGCGACGATCGCGGGCGCGCCGCAGTCCACGGCGACGACCGCCTGGCCACCGTCGGTGCCCGCGGCGAGATCCGCGGCGTCGACCGACCAGCGCCGCGCGAGCCGCTCGTCGAACGCCGACAGCTGGCCGCCGCGCCAGGCGTATACCGTGCCGTCGGGGCACAGCGCGCGCGCGTCGGCCAGATCCACGCCGCCGGCCGCGGCGCGAACCACGCGGCCCGTCGCCGCGTCGACGACGACGGAGCCCGCGAGCACGCGGTCACCCGCCGCTGCGCGGAACGGCCGCGGCGACGACCACGCGAACGCGCCGTCGGCGACGCGCACCGCGCGGACGCCCTTGCCGCTGGCGCATACGACGACGTCGGCCGTCGCGTGCACGGCTTGGCCGTTGCACCAGCGCGCGTCGGTCCACACGACGCGCGCCGCCGCCACGTCGACGAGCGCCAGCGCCAGGCGGCCGTCGGGGAGGACGCCCGAGACGGCCACCGACGGCGAGCCCGGTACGCGCACCAGCGCTGCAGGCCGCACCGCGAGATCGAACGGGATCCGCCGCGCGTAGGCGGGCTGTGGCCCCGAGCCGATGGCCGGCGCGTCGCCGGGGCGCGCACTCGCCGCCGGCGACGACGCCACCGGAGCGCGCGGGGACGCATCCGACCCGCACGCGACCACAACGGCGGCGGCCGCCGCGACTGCGCGGCGGCCGACCGCGCGCCCACCGGGCGCGAACGACCGCCGGCGGCGAAAAACCCACGAGCCCGTCCGAGTCATTGCAGCGACTGTCGATGCGGCGAACGGAAGGCCACGCGCGCGCCGCCGGTGGCCACCGCTCGCGCCATCCACTGTACTCGAAGGCCGGCTCGTCGCACGCCGCTTTCGTTCGCGGCGCGGCGGGCGACGAG
>RFGE01000003.1 GCA_003696105.1 Deltaproteobacteria bacterium
CCGAGCCGGACGCCGACGCGACGGCGCCCGCGTCCGAGCCGACGTCCGACGAGCTGCTCGCGGCCGAGCGCGCCGCCTACGAGCGCGCCGCGCCCGTGTTCGCCGAGCACTGCGCTCACTGCCACACGCCCAGGCCGGGGCGCGCAAAGCAGCCCAAGGGCGTCGCCCACTTTTCGATGGGCGGCTATCCGTTCGGCGGTCACCATGCCGGCGAGCTGCCCGCGACGATCCGCAAGGTGCTCGGCGCGACCGGGGACGAGCCGACGATGCCGAAGGACGATCCCGGCGCGGTCCGCGGCGACGAACTGGCCGCGATCCTCGCGTGGGCCGACGCGTTCGATCGCGCCGAGGCGGCGGGTGCGCACGGGCACGCGGCGGCCGGCGAGCACGGCCACGGCGGCCACGACCCCGATCACGGCCACGGCGGCCACGGCGGCCGCGACCCCGATCACGGCGATCACGGCCACGGCGGCCACGACCCCGATCGCGGCGAGCACGGCGAGCACGGCCACGGCGGCCGCGACCCCGATCACGGCGAGCACGGGCGTTAACGAGTTCGCGATCGCCGGTGCGGGCCGTCCGCGGCGCACGCCCGCGGTGGCGCATCCGCGCGACTTCCGTTACAACCACTGACGTCCGTGACCACGTCGCCGCGCCGAACGATCTCGCCCGCTCTGGCCGCCGGTTGCGCCGCCCTCGCGTGCGCCGCCGGCGCGTGCGTCGACGAGGGCCCGCTGCCGGTCGACGACACGCGCGCGCCGATCATCGGTGGGGTGGTCGACACCGGCGATCCGGCGATCGCGATGATCGTGACCGGCGGGGGCAGCTGCACGGCGACCCTCGTCGGCAGGCGCACGTTGCTCACCGCCGGCCACTGCGTGATCGACGCGATTCGCGCGGGCAGCCACTCGGGCCAGGCCCACTTCGGCACCGGCGGCAGCGACGGCTTCTTCGCGTCCGTGCCGCTGGTCCAGCTCGCGGCGCATCGCTACTACGAGACGTTCCAGTTCTACGACATCGCCATGGTCCGGCTCGGCCGCGACGCGCCGGCCGAGATCGAACCGATGCGCTTTCAGATCGATCCGCTGGACGGCCTCGTACAAGTCGGCGACACCGTCCGCGTCGTCGGGTTCGGCGTGACCGACGGCGAGGCGCAGACCGGAGCCGGGGTCAAGCGCACGGTGGACCTGCGCGTCACCTCGATCGGCAAACACCACATCGGGTACGGCGACGAGGGCCACAACATCTGCCAGGGCGACTCGGGCGGGCCGACGCTGCGCGACGACTTCCCCAACGGCGAGGTCGTGATCGCGGTGAGTTCGTACGGCTCGAACGCATGCCGGTCCGAGTCGCGCGTCGCGCGCACGGACACCTACGCCGACTGGCTCATCGAGGTCTACGACGCATGGGAAGGACCGTGCAAGCAGGACGGCGTGTGCGTGACCGACGGCTGCCGCACGCCCGATCCCGACTGCGATCCGTGCGGCTTCGACGGGGTATGCGCGTCCGACTGTCCGCGACCGGACCTCGACTGCCCGGTGGGCGGATTCGCGGGCGATCCGTGCAGCGACGACTTCGACTGCGAAGACCGCCTGTGCGCCCCCGCGATCGACGATCCGCGCATCCGGTTCTGCTCGGCGCCGTGCGATCCGAGCCGGCCCATCGAGGAGGTCTGCCCGCCGCCGCTCACGCTGTGCTCCGACGAGGGGACGCCGGGCGACTTCACCTGTCGCTACGGGGCGCCGACGCCCGGCGCGTTGGGCGCCGATTGCGCTGACGGCTCGGACTGCCGGTCGGGCGCGTGCGACGGCGAGGTCGGGATCTGCGTCGAGCCGTGCGGCGACGGGGCGCCCGCGTGTCCCGACGGCTACGAGTGCCGGACGTTCGGTGACGTGTCCGCGTGCACGCTCCCTCGCGACGGCGGCGGTTGCGGTTGCCGGGCGGCGTCGCCGGTCGACGGCGGCCTGTGGGCGATCGCGGTGGCCTACGCGCTCGCCCGCCGGCGCCGGCGCGCGAGGGCGTAGCCGACGACGGCGAGCCACGCGCCGCCCGGGGCGCCGCCTCCGTTGCATCCGCATCCGCCTACGACGGTCGGGTCGGGCCCCGTCGCCCCGTCGTCTCCGCCGCCCCCACCGCCGTCGCCACCGCCGTGGCCAACCGTACAGTCGGAGCGACAGCCGTCCGCGTCGTCGGCGTTGCCGTCGTCGCACGCCTCGCCCGCTTCGACCACGCCGTTGCCACAGGCCGGCAGGTTGTAGCCGACGATGCAGACGTCGTCGATCGTCCATCCGCCGAACGTGCCGTCGGAGTCCGTGTCGAGTTCGAACGTCACCTGCACGGTTCCGTCCGCGGCCGCCGCGGTGAGGTCCACGTCGTGGAAACGCCACTCGGCGTCGAGGTGGTGCGTCTGGCCGTCGGCGAGGTTGGACCAGACCGGGTCGCCGTCCGCGTAGATCGTCGCGCGATCGGCGAGCCCTTGTTCGACGCGGAGCCAGCGCCGGTACTGCAGGCGCACGTGGTCATACCCGCGCGTGTCGACCGCGGGGCTGCGCAAGTAGTTCGTCTTGTCGCTCTGGTACTCGCCGTTGAACCCGTCGCCGCCCAGGTCGTTGCCGTAGACGCGCTGGCCGGAATGGGCGGCGCGCGGGTCGCCGGCCGCGCCCGCCGGGACGCCCCACTGCCAGTCGTCCGCCCCCTCGCCGGCCTCGCCGCGCGACAGTCCGTGCTCCCAGCCGTCGGCCGCCGGATCCGTCTCGAAGTCCGTGCAGTAAAGCGGCGTCACCTCGCCGACGAACTGTTCGTACATCGGGTCGGCCGGGTTGGCCGGCAGCGCGTGGGTCGTGCCGTCGGCCTGCTGGAACTCGATCCGGTAGCGGATCACCGACCCGAACGGGGCGTCCGGCAGTTCGGCCTCGTAGGCGCCGGCCGTCTTCGCCATCGTGGCCGACCCGCCGGTGCCGGGCTCGCCGCGCAGCTCCCAGTACAGCGTGGCGCCGACCACCTCGCCGGCCGGGCACGCGCCCGCGGGCAACACGGGAAGCGTGACCGTTCGCCCGTCGACGCGCGGCGGGCGCACGCGCGGACCGGTCGTGCCGTCGGGGGTCGCCATGCCGTGCGCCGCGTACGCGGCGTCGATCTCGCGCTGATGCGGCGTGCCGTTGGCGAGGTTGCCGTCGTCGTCGTCCCACGCGAGCGCCTCGACGTAGGTCGACGGAATGTCGTCCGCGCGGCGGAACGACTCGTAAAATAGCTTGTCGGTGAACGCCACGCCGTCGACCTCGCCGAGCGTCGCGATCATCGCCTTGCGCAGGTCGAACATCGTTCCGCAGTAGATCTTGCCGGTGTGGTGGATCTCCCCGCGATCTTCGGGCCAACGGTGCTCGTAGCCGTCCGGGTCGCAGTGGCGCAGCGGGCGATCGTCGCCGAAGAAGCCGGGCCCCATCCGCGGATCGCCGGTGATGGTCGCCGCGACGAAGTCGCTCAGTCCCTCGGACAGCGCGCCGTCCCACGATCCGACGCCGTCGATGAGCGCGTGGTTGTGCAGCGAGTGGCCGAACTCGTGGTACACGATGTCGGCGATGCGGCCGGTGTTGCCGCAGCCATTTCCCGAGCGAAAGAAGTTGATCGTCGTCCCGTCCGAGAACGCGTTGCAGGTGTCGGCGATGTTGACCGTCGCGATGAGCGGCTCATCGAGCCAGCCGATCGACGACACGGTCCGCGCCCACTGTTTGACGCGATAGCCGTGCACGAGCGCGGTGAGCTGTGCGTCGGCGTACTCGTCGTCGGACTCGTCCCACACGAGCGCGCCGCCGTCGGCGAGGGAAAACGTGCGCTCGATGTCGGCGCCTGCGTCGTTGAACACGCGGACGTGCGCGCTGCGCGCGCGCGCGGCGATCTGGGCCGTGCCCGCGCCCGACCAGGTCACCCGGCCCTCGCTGTCGGCTCGGGCAGCCGCGCCGTCGATCGTGACGTCGACGTCGGCTGCCGGGTAGTCGGCGTAGCCGCCGCCCCACCAGCGGACGGGGGCGCGGACGGACATCTGCCCGCTGGCGAAGCGGAGCGTCTGCTCGCGCGCGACCGGCACCCCGGTCTCGGCGTCGACGTACACGCGCCAGCGCGCCAGCGGCGCGGCGCTCGCCACGTCGACCGCGAGCACGGCGTAGTAGTCGATGCGCCGCGGGCGGACCACCGGCAGCACGAACGGTCCCTCCACCGCACCGGCCGTGAGCGCCGCGTTGGGGAAGTCCTTTTCGATCCAGCCGGCCGCGCGCCGGCGAGCCTCCGCGGCCGCGACCAGCGCGCGGGGGGCGGCGACGTCCACGTGCGGAAACGCCGTCGACGCGAGCACGAACAGCCGGTCGTTCTTGAACCGGAAGCTCACGTGGCCGCCGAGCACGCGCATGCCGGCGTGAACCTGGTGGTAGCCGACGGAGCGCAGCGCGCCGGTGAGATCGTTGGCGGCCAGCTCGAAGTCGGCCTCGGTTGCGCCCGGCGCCAACAGGTCGATGTGTTCGCGCAGCACGCGCCGGGCGATCGCGTCGGCGATGCGGGCGGATCGGACGGCGCCGGGGGCCGCGAGGCCCTCGCCGAACAGCCGCAGCGGCACGCCGGTGCCGGCGTCCCACAGCGCGCGCCACGACCGGCCGTAGCGCGCGGTGAACGCGGCGAGCGCGGCGGCGCCGGGACCGTGCGGCGGCGCCCAACTCACGTCGCGGGCGGCGCGGGCCGGCGCGCCGTGCGCGACGACCAGCGGCCGTTCGCCGCGCAGCGCCGGGGGGGCGGTGGCGGCCGTCGCGGTGGCGGCGGGCGTCGCCACGACGGTGGCGGCGGCGATCCATGACAGGATGCACAGGCTGGGCGGAGTGGAGCTTCGGTTCGGCATCGGCGGTCCTCTGCCGCGCAGTCGTTCATGACGCGTGCCAGGAAATTGGTTGCACGTGCGACGACGGGCTCGCGAGTTGCGCGCCGATCGATCGGCGCGACGCGCCCCCGGGGCGGGCTGCGCGTGACCGCGTGTCGCGGGCGTGGGGCAGATTCCCCCGGCGGGCGGCGAACCGCGGTTGCGCGCGCGGGGCAGCGGGCGGGGCGCCGCGGCGGCGGGCGGCGAA
>RFGE01000004.1 GCA_003696105.1 Deltaproteobacteria bacterium
AGCCGTTGCTCGATGGCGGTGCGAACCTGTTCTGTCTTGATCTGGATGTCGACGGCGCTCACGCCGGTCACGGTCGTGCGCACGATCGTCCGCAGCGGCTCCTTGACGTTCCACGCGTACCACTGCTCCCCGCCCCACTGCTCCACGATCTCGCGCGAGCTGCCGGGCCGCAGGCTGATGCGCGTGTTGACCTCGAAGTCGACGCTGAGGTTGTCGCGCGTGAGGAGCTGAAACTCCTCCGTGTAACTCTTGGTCCGCATGTCGATGTTCTCGACGTACAGGCGCCACGACACGCCGGTCGACGCCGGACCGCGCAGCGTCTCGCGGAACTCCGCTTTCCCGAACATGAGCGGCACGTGGTAGACGTACCCTTCGTGCCCCTCGGGTGTGCTCGGGTGAGTACACCCCGCCGCGGCGGCGACCAGTGCGATCCCGGCCCACATCGCGCGCATCATTGGCCACCTCCGCCGAGCTGCATGATCAACGGAGCGTTGCTCCTCGGGTTGTAGGGCATGACGACGAACGTCGTGTTCGCGGAGTTCGCCATCTGCTCGATCGCCTTGAGCGCCTTGTACTGCAAGAACATCGGATCGAGCGTCGTCCGAATGATGCGCTGTGCGTCGGCCACGCCCTGCGCCTCCGCGATACCGATGTCGATTTGCCGCTGAGCGATGCGCAGCTCGATGTCCTTGCGCTCGTTGTCCTCGTTGGTGACGAACTTGCCGACGACGGCGCGGACGACCTGCTCGGGGTAGTCGATGTTGCCGATGTCGACGCTGATGAACTCGATCGGCGTGCCCCCGTAGCGTTTCTTCATCGCGGCGAGAACCGCGGCACCGATGTCGGCCATGCGATCCTTGACCTCGAACGCATCGAGCTGCTGCACTTCGGCGCGCACCGCGGACCGGAACTGATCCTGCACGTTCGCCCGGTACCAGTTTTCACCGCCGTACTGCTCGACCAGTTCCTTGACGGAGCCTCTGCGCAGCTGAATCCGCGCGTGCGCGCGGAACTTCAGCTCGAGGCGATCCTTGGTCGGAATCGTCATCTCCTCCGAGTAGGTTCGCGGCCGCATGTCGATGTTGACGACCTGCTGCCGCCACACCCACCCGGTCGACGTCGGGCCGTCCTGCGTGCCGACGAACTCCGCCGCGCCGAAGATCGGATTCGACTTGATGTAGCCCTCGTGCCCCGGCGGCGTGTACACGTTCACGCAGCCGACGCGCGACAGGGCCGCCACGACGACAACGGCCACGATCGCCGCGCCGGCGGCCGCCGGCACCGCCCGCGCGCCGATTCCGCCCGAAGAATTGCCTGGTTTCGTCGATCCCACGGTTGCCTCGCCTTCGTTTATCCTGCGGTGTAGCACGGGAGTCGCCCGCGCGGCGGGCGTAGCGGCCAGATTCGGCAGCCCAGGCCGATCGGCGGCCGTCCGCGGGTTGCCGGCGAACGCCCGCAGAGGCGACGGCGTCCAGCCGCGCAGCGAGCGCCTGTCATCGGCCCGCGCGTGCGCGCCGCGCGCGGGCGCGCGACACTGTACGCATCATGCTGCGCACGCTCGCTGTCGCCGCCATCGCGGTCGCCGCCGCCGGGACCGCCGCCGCGTCGCGCGCGCCCGCGTGGTCGCACCCGGGCCCGGCGCTCGAGGTGGCCGCCGGCCCGCCCGTCCGCGTCGTTCGCGCGCCCGCGTACCACCGCCCGCCGGCCGCCGCTCGGCGCGCGTGGCGCGCGTTCGTCGCCGACGTCGGGCCGACGTGGACCGCGATGTGGGATGTCGCCACCGGCACGCCGATCCGCGCGTGGGGGCGCGGCCTGCCCGCACCCGGCGCGACGGCGAGCGCGACCGCCGCCGAACGCTACGCCCGCGCGTTCGTCGAGCGCCACATCGATCTGCTGGCACCGGGGTCCACGCCCGGCGACCTGCACGTCGTGAGCAACGTGGTGCACGCGGGCATTCGATCCGTTGGCTTTCGCCAAACGGTTCGCGGGATACCGGTGCTCGGCGGCCAGGTCAGCGTGCGGTTCCGCGCCGACCGCCTGTTCATGATCGCGTCCGAGGCCTTCCCGCACGTCTCGGCGCCGCCAGCGCGGCCGGTGCGCGACCGGACGCGCGCCGCCGCGAAGGCGCGCGCCTGGCTCGAGGCCGACGGCTTCGCGGCGCCGCGCCTGGCGGCGTTCGACGGCCCGTACGTGCTGCCGCTCGTCGATCCGACGGGCGTGCGCGCCTATCGCACGGTGTATCGCGCCGAGTTCGCCACCCGCCGTCCCGCGACGCGATGGGACGTGTTCGTCGACGCATGGCGGTTCACGCCGGTGGCGCGCCGCCAGACGCTGATGTTCGCGAGCGGCCACATCGCGTTCGACGCGCCGGTGCGCCGCCCGACCGGCGACCGCGCGGACTACGTGGCGCCGCACGTCGACGTGACCGTGGACGGAGAAGCCGCGACGACCGACGCCGACGGCGTCCTGTCGTGGCCCGGCGATGCGCCGGCATCGGTGACCGTGACCGCGCGCGGCGCGCTCGTCGCCGTCGACGACGCGGCCGGCGACCCGGCGACGGCTGACGTCACCCTCGCCCCGGGCGGGACCGCGCGCTGGTCGGCGCCCGACGACGAGCGCGTCGACGCGCAGCTGGCGACCTACATCCACGCGAACCGGGTCAAGGCGTACTGCAAGGGCATCACGCCGGACATGGCGTGGCTCGACGAGCCGATCCGCGCGACGGTCAACGTCGACGACAACTGCAACGCATTCTCGGACGGGACCAACATCAACTTCTTCACGCGCGGCGGCGGCTGCGAGAACACGGGGCGGCTGGCGGACGTCGTGTACCACGAGTTCGGCCACTCGTATCACGCACACTCGATCATCGACGGCGTCGGCCAGTTCGACGGCGCCCTCAGCGAGGGGGGCAGCGACTACCTGGCCGCGACGATCACGGGAGATCCGGGAATGGGTCGCGGGTTCTTCTTCACGAACCAGCCGCTGCGAGACATCGACCCGACCGACGATCCGGTGTTCCCCGACGACCTGCAGGGTGAGGTCCACGCCGACGGCATCCTCATCGCCGCCACGTTGTGGGATCTGCGCGAGCTGCTGATCGCCAAGTACGGGCAAGCGGACGGAGTCGCGCGCGCCGACCGGCTGTTTCAGGCCGGCATCGCGCGAGCCAGCGACATGCCGACGATGTACCCCGAAGTCCTCGCCGCCAACGACGACGACGGCGACCTGACGAACGGAACGCCCGACGAGTGCGAGATCAACGAGGCGTTCGGCCGCCACGGCCTGCGCGCGATCGACGTCGAGGTGAGCCCTCTCGGCGTCGAGATCCCGCAGGTCGACGGGTTTCACGTCGCGCTCGCGGTCCGCGGGCTGTCTCCCCGTTGCGACGGCGAGGGCATCGCCGCGGCCACGCTCGAATGGAACCTGCGATCGGATCCGGCGCGCGCCGGCCAGGTCGACATGGCGGCGACCGGCGACGGCGCGTTCGAGGGCGCGATCCCGCCCCAGCCGGAGGGCGAGGTCGTGCAGTACCGCATCGTCGTCCGCACCGACGACGGCTCGGAATGGTCGCTGCCGCAAAACCGCGCCGACCCGCGCTACGAGCTGTTCGTCGGGGCGGTCACGGAGCTGTACTGCACCGATTTCGAGTCCGATCCCGCGGTCGACGGATGGACCCACGGGTTGCGCAGCGGCGCCGACGGAGAGGGAGCGGACGACTGGCAGTGGGACGTGCCCGCCGGCCGCGCGGCGAGCGGCGACCCGGACCGGGCGTTCTCCGGCGAGCGCGCGTTCGGCAACGACCTCGGCCACGACAACTTCAACGGGTCGTACCAGCCGGACAAGGTCAACTTCGCGCGCATGCCCGTCGTCGACGCGTCCGGCTACTCGGTGGTGCGCCTGCAGTACCGCCGGTGGCTCAACGTCGAGGACGGCAGCTACGACCGCGCCACGATTTACGCCAACGGCGAACCTGTGTGGCAAAACCTCGCCACCGAAGACGGCACCACGCACCATCAAGATCGCGAGTGGCGATTTCACGACGTCGACCTCACGCGCACACTGGCGCCCGACGGCACGGTGCAGGTCGAGTTCGAGCTGGCGTCCGACGGTGGACTGGAGTTCGGCGGCTGGACGGTCGACGACGTGTGCATCGTTGCGTACGCCCCGTCGGTGTGCGGCGACGGTGTGGCGACCGGCATCGAACAGTGCGACGACGGGCCCGACAACGCGGACGCGCCCGACGCATGCCGGACGAACTGCACGTTGCCGATGTGCGGCGACGGCATCATCGACGCCGGCGAGGAGTGCGACGACGGCAACGCGGACCCGGGCGACGACTGCCTCGACGACTGCACCCGGCCCGACGCCGCACCCGGCAGCGCCGACTGCGGTTGCCGCGCCGGCGGGACGCCCCACCGGCCGTGGACGGCGCCCGCGCTGGTCGCGGCGCTCGCCGTCGTCGCGCTGCGCAGGCGCGCGCGACGGCGCCGCCCACGCGGCGGCGCGCCGGTTCCGGGCGGCCCCTCCGCGCCAAGTCCCCTGCTATGATGGATCGGTGCACGGCGCGCAGACGTGGCGGGACCAACGCGAGCGCCGGTTCCACCCGAGCCGTGACGACGCTCGCCGCGTGCTCGCTGCGCTGCGTCAACGGCTGCCGATCGTCCGCTACCACGACGGCGACACGTCGCTCGTGGTCACGACGTACCTCGATACGCGCGGCGGCCACTACTATCAGCTCGCCGAGCGCAGCGACGGCCGCCATTCACTCAAGATGCGCATCCGCGAGTACCTGTGGACCGACGGCGCCTCGGGTCGCTACCACTACGCCGACACCTGCTTTCTCGAGCGCAAGCAGCGCGACGGCGAGGTGCGCCTGAAACAGCGCGTGCGAGTCGCCAAGTCCGAGGTCACCAAGATCGTCCTGGGCGACGTGCCGCTGCGCGAGCGCGGCCCGGAAGCCGACGCCATCCGCGCGGAACTCGAGTCGCTCCGGCTCCGCCCGGTCATGGTGACGGCGTACGAACGGCTCGTGTTCGGCGACGACGCCGCGCTGCGGATCACCTACGACGAACGCATCGCGTTTCACCCGCCCCCGCGCGGTCTGTACAACATGGCGCCGGCGCTCACGCCGGAGGTTCTCGGCGCACCGCTTGCGTCGGGGCCGTCGCGCGTGCTGGAGATCAAGCAGCCGAGCGCAGCGACGATGCCGGCATGGCTCGCGGAACTCGTCGCCGCGTTGCCGGCGGACCCGGGGTATTCGAAGTTCCGCGACGGCATGCGCGCCTTGCGCGAGTCCGACGGCGCGCCGGTCGAGCTCACTCGCCGGCTCACTCCGCTGTAGTAGTCGCTGCGGCCGCGCGCTCGCGGTCACCGGCGTTCGGCGGTCGCTGCGGCCGCGCGCTCGCGGTCACCGGCGTTCGGCGGCCGCGACGCCCTCGCGCCAGCCGATTTCGCCGGCGAGCGTGCGCGCGAGCTTCGCACTCGCGTGGTCGCCCGCGGCCCGCGCGTGACCCAGCAGCAACTCGGCCGCGCGCCGCCGGTCTCCCGCACGTCGCGCCGCGTCGATCGCGCGCATGCGGTATTCGTGCGCGCGCGCCATATCGCCGCGCGCCGTCGCGATGTCCGCGATGGTCACCGCCAGGGCGATCGCGCCGGCGGTCGCGCCGACCCGCTCGGTATACGCAAACGCCGCCGATGCGGTGACGTCCGCCGCCGCCGCATCGCCGACGGCGAGTTCGGCCCGCGCGAGGCGTTCGCCGAGCCGCCACAGCTCGGGTACCTCGCGTGCGCACGCAAACCCCTCAGCGTAGGTGACGACCTGGACCGCCTCGCGCAGCGCGTCCACGGCGGCGGGGGCGTCCCCTTCCGCGAGCAGCTCGTCGGCGAGTTGCCGGTACGCCTCGGCGAGCAGGGCACCGCGCTCGCCCGCGCGAAACGCCAGATCCACGGCCGTCCGCAAGTGGCGCAGCGCCGCCGCCCGGTCGCCCGCGGCGAGTGCGAGGCGGCCGCGCTGGCGCGCGATCGCGGCGCGCTGGCGCGCGTTGGGTTCCCCGAGCGCCGCCTGCGTGAGCACGTCGGTCGCCAGATCGCGCTTGCCCAGCCTGCGCAGCACGTCGGCCAACTCGATCGTCGCATCCGCGAGCGCCTCGCGAGCGGCTCCGCGCCCTGCCGCGATCTCCTCGTGCGACAGCTCCATTGCGCGCGCAAACCAGCGCGACGCCCCCGTGTCGTCGAACAGGCGCAGCGCCTCGCGGCCGGCTCGCATACAGGAATCGAACGCCCGATCCGGATCGCGCGCGCCGGCCGCGTGGTGGGCCAGCACCGCGATCGGTGTATCGGCGCGTTCCGCGAGCGCGCCCAGCGCATTGCGATGCAGCGCGCGCGCCACGTCGGCCGGCGTCGTCGACCGCACGACGTCGCGCAACAGCTCCGACGACAGCGCGACGTCGTCGCCGTCGCCGGGCACGACGAAGCCATCGTCGATCAGTTCGGCCAGCGCGGCCTCGGCGACCGCATCGAATTCGCCGTGCGAGATCTCCACGAGCGCCCTCGGCGCCACCGTGCCGTGAATCGCGACAGCCTGCAGTACGCGCCGCGCCGCGGGCAGCAGGCTGCTGATGCGTTGGCCGATCAGATCGACGAGCCGGTCCGGCGCGCGCTGCGCGCTGTGGCCCGCGTCGATCCAGCGCACGAAGTGCTCGATCGCCTCCGGCAGGCCGCCGGTAATCGACGCGATGTCGTCGGCGTCCGGCAAATCGAGGCCCGGCGCGCGCATCTGCGCCAACGCGCGGGCGTCCGCGGGCAACAGCGGGCCGATGTCCATGACGGCCGCGTCCTTGGGCACGCGGTCGAGCTCGGACGCCGTCACAACCACGCGCGTGCCCGCGCCGTCGAGCCGCGACACGAGCGAGTCGACCAGATACGCGCTCGGGATGTCGTAGCGATCGACGTCGTGAAACGCCAGTACCGACCCGGGATGACGCCGGTGGGCGAACACGAGCACGCGGAGCGCCGCCGCCTCGACTTCGCGCAGGCGTGCGTCGTCGGCCAGCGCGTCGAGCGGCCCGTCGACGCCGAACAGCGCGCACAACCCGGGCACGTCTCGCTCCGGCAGGCCGTACGCGTCGACCGCCGACGCCAGTGCATCGCGCGTGACCCGACCGGTGAGACCGAGCAGCGCGCGCACCATCGTTTGCACCGGATACCACGGCATGGCGAGGCCAGTCGGGTCTGCCCCCGCGAACCACACGGGCCGCGTGTTGGCCGGCGCGCGCGCGGCCTCGAGGACGAGCCGCGCCTTGCCGACGCCGCGCGGCCCCACGAGCGCGAGCGCCGCGCCGTCCTCGTCGCCGCGGACGAACCCCGCGACCCGCACGTACTCGGGATTGCGGCCCACGAGCCCGTCCGGCGCACTGCGCAGGTGCAGTGTCAGGCGCGTGGCGCGCACGGCCGGCGCGCGCGCCGACGGGGCAGGCGGCGGAGGCGGCGATGGCGGGGCGACGGTCGCGCGCCGCCGCCGCCCCGCATCGATCGGTTTGCCGCACCCCGGGCAGAACCGCGCACCGGCGCCGACGAGTTCCCCGCACGCGGCGCAGCTGCGGGTGCGCTCGGCCGTCTGCACGGCGCCCAGCAGCGCGTCGCGCATGGCGCGCGCCCCCGCCGGCCGATCCGCCGGATCCTTGGCGAGCGCGCGCGCGATCAGGTCGCTCAGCGCCGCCGGCACCGCCGGATTGAGCTCGTGCGCCGGGGCCGGCGGTCGTGACAAGTGCGCCTGCAACAGCGTCTTGACATCCGGCGCGTCGGCAAACGGCGTGTGACCGACGACCATCTCGTAGAGCAGGACACCGACCGCGTACAGATCCGTGGCCGCCGTGATCGGCTCGCCGCGGATCTGCTCGGGCGCCATGTACTCGGGCGTACCCGCGACGCCGTCGACTCGGTCATCGGTCTCCGCGAGCCGTGCGATGCCGAAATCGATCAACTTCGCGTAGTCGTCACCGTCTCGCAGCGGTTCGAGGATGATGTTGTCTGCCTTCAGGTCGCGATGGATCACACCGCACGCGTGCGCCTCAGCGAGCGCCGACAGCACCTGCGCGCCGATCGTCGCCGCCCGCGCCGGCGCCAGCGCGCCGTCGTCGATGACCGACGACAGCGGTCGCCCGCGCAAAAACTCCATCACCAAGTACGGCAGACCGTCTTCTTTGGTGACGCCGAAGTCGTAGACCGATACCGCGTGCGGGTGGTTGATGCGGCTCGCCGCCAGCGCTTCGGTGCGAAACAGATCGAGTTGCGCCCCCGCCCGCCCCGGCAACAGCAACTTCACCGCGACAGACCGCCCGAGGCCGACCCGTTCCGCCCGGAACACGCACCCCATCGCGCCCGCGCCGATGACCTCGACGAGACGGTACTTGTCCGCCAGCACGGTGCCGGTCAGCGCGGTGAAGTCGACGTCTCGCAGGGGCTCCACGGGTGCTCGCCGGTCCATCATACGCGAACTGCGCGACCGGCGGTCGCAGCGCGCCGCCCGTCGGCACGTCGCGCGCGCCGATTCACGCGCGGTGCTCGATCTCCGGCTTCGACCGGAAGAACGCGTTGCGCGCCGGATGGTTGTAGCGCTCGTAGTCGATTTCCCACGGGACCGCGGTCGTCCGCCCGTCCGTTCCGACCGTCATGGTGAGCGCCATCGGCCTCACCTCGCGATAGCTCGAATCGGCGGGCAGGTCTTCGTTGCGCGCGCCGCCCGCGGAAAACAGGTTCAGCAGCACGAACGTGCCGTCGTCGTAGACGCGCCGGAACCCCTCGACGACTTTTTCGTGGCCGCGAACCATGGTGTTGCAGCCGATGGTCGACATGAACCGTTTGAACTGCAACCGCCCGAACGGAAAGCGTGCGTTTTGCGCCTGTAGCTCGAGCGGAACGAAATCGGCGTTGGCCGGGTCGCTCCACAGCATCTGAAAGCGCAGTTCCGCGTCGTTGAGCGACGACAGATCGCGGTACTTCGCGGCGAACGTGTCGTCGCGCGGGATGCCGGCGTGTACGAACAACTTGCGGCCAAACAGCAGCATATTCGGCATCGCGTCGAACAGCTTCATGTACGCCTCGAAGATCTCCTGCGGCATGTATGCGGCGAGCGAGTTGATCGCCTCGGCCGGTTTCACGCCGCCGTAGATCCGACCGCGGTACTCGAGGTAGTACTCGTGATTGCCGCGCAGCATGTAGACGTGGCCCGGCGCGGTCGTAAACAGCTGCATGACCGTGCGCAGCACGCCGTTGTACGAAAACCGCCCGCGGTCGATGTAATCGCCGAGCAAAATGAGCTGTGGATTCGGATTGCGCGTCGGGTCGATGCGATACGCCTCGAGCTTGGCGAAGAAATCCGACTGCAGCAGGGCAGCCTTCAGGCAGCTGTAGCAGCCGTGCAGATCGCCGAGCACGGTCAACTCGTAGGCGCGCCCCGGTTCCTGCGGATGGACGTACACATGCCCGTCCAGAAACGGCGGATGGCCGGCAAACTCGTCGACCTTGTGATGCCCGGCGAGCTTGCCGGCGCCCGCGGCCCGCTGCTCGTCGAGCACGGCCATCGTGCGATGGATGAGCTGTACGTCGGTCTCCGCCTGCTGGCGAATCCGCACCGGATCGGCCGAGTAGTGGACCTCGAACTGCGAGAAGAACGGGTGGTTTTCCTGCCGTGGAGGGCGCGGCCGCGGCTCGTCGATGTGGATGTCGGAGTCCACCGGCTCGAGGTCGGCGTCGTCCAGCGGAATCTCCTGAACGAGCAGGGCGCGGACCTCGTCGCGAAACTTGGCCTCCGCCGGGTGGATCTTGCCGTCGGCGGCGATCAACTCGTCCACCGTGTCTAGCAGCGCGCGCTGGTTGTCCTCGTCGAACGCCTTGAAGATCTCGTAACAGCGCAGCTTCAGTTTCGCGTAGACGAATGCGTCGACGTCCTCCCCCTTGGCGACGACCTCGTCGAACAGGGAACGGACGCCGTAGTCGATCTCCTGAAACACCTCGTGAAAATGCGTCGTGAACCGGTCGACGATCTCGGTGCGGGTGGCCTCATCGGCGTCCGGTATCGCCTGCCGGGCGCGGTGCTCGACCAGCTTGCGGATATAGTCCCGGATGAAACTCTTTTCGGTGCGGTCGAAGTCGCCGTCGATGTACCCGAACGCCGTCAGGTAGAAGATGAGCGCGCGCATTTGCTGCTCGGCGACGTCCGGATTCTTACTGAACGCCAGCATCGGCTCCCCTTTGAATTTGCGTTAGGTTATCCTCCTGGCCATGCGAAACGCAACCAGTGTGCTGGCGGCTGTAGTCGCAGTGTGCGTTCCCTGCGCGGAGGCGTTCGCCGATGGAACCGAAGTCCGCGCAGGCGCGTTCATCGGCGGCGACGTGTTTGGCGACAACAACGAACTCGGCAACTCCGCGTTCGACGATCAGGTGGTCGATTCGTCGCCGCTTTTCGGCTTGCGGTTCGGCGTGCATTTCCTCCGGCGTTTCGGCATCGAGATCGAGGGGAAGGTGTCGCCGACCTCGACCCACGGCGAAAACGGCCGGCCCGACATCTCGGCGACGGTACTCGGCTTTCGCATTCACGGGATGATCGCGCACGACCTCACGCCCAAGTACAGCGTGTTCGGTGTCGTCGGCGTCGGCGGCCAGACCGCGATCTTCGACAACGCGCCGCGACAACTGGCGATCGACAGCCCGGACACCGACGGCGCGACCTACTGGGGCGTCGGCGCGACCGCGGCGATCACCGACACGTTCGGCGCCCGGCTCGACGTCCGGCAACTCTTGATCGCCGGACGCGACCCGAGCCTGACGCTGGAGCACGAAGTCCATCTCGGGCTGTACGTGCGCTTCGGCCTCGGCGCGCCGAAGACGGTCGTCGTCGAACGCATCGTCGAACGACCGGTGGAGGCGCCCGCTTCGCCGGTGGAAACGGACAGCGACGGCGACGGCTTCCCCGACAAGGTGGACCGCTGCCCGAACCAGGCCGAGGTCGTCAACCAGATCGACGACGACGACGGCTGCCCGGAGATCGACTCCGACAACGACGGCCTGCTCGGCACGCGCGACCAGTGCCCAGATGCGGCCGAGGATCTCGACGGCTTCGAGGACGACGACGGCTGCCCCGATTCCGACAACGACGGCGACGGCCGGCCGGACCGCATCGACGGGTGCCCGCTCGAGCCGGAGACGCTCAACGGCTACCAGGACGACGACGGGTGCCCGGACGAGGTTCCGGAGCAGGTCAAGCAATTTACCGGCGTCATCAAGGGCATTCGGTTCAAGCGCGGGAGCGCGCGCATCCTGTGGCGGTCACGGCGAACGCTCGACCTGGCGGTCGCCCTGTTCAAGAAGTATCCGAGTCTGCGCATCGAGATTTCCGGCCACACCGACAACACGGGCTCGGAGGACACGAACAAGGCGCTGTCGCGCAAACGCGCCGACGCGGTCAAGTGGTACCTCGTCGACCACGGGATCGACCCGAACCGCATCTTGACCGTCGGCTACGGCTCGGCGCGCCCGATCGCGGACAACTCGACCCGCAAGGGGCGCGCGCAGAACCGCCGGATCGAGTTCCGCCTGCTGCCCGGCCCGAGCAAGATCGAACTCGACGCATCGGGCAAGCCGGTGGCGCCCGCGCCGGCGGGCGGCGGCAAGCCGGTGGCGCCCGCGCCGGCTGGCGGCGGCGATGCGGCCGCGCCCGCGCCGGTCGGCGGCGATGCGGGCGCACGCGACGACGCCGGCGAACGCAGGGGCAAGGCGCGCGGCAAGGGCAAGGCCCAGCCCGCGGCCCGCGACAAGGGCAAGGCCCACGGCAGGGGCAAGGCGCGCGGCAACGGCAAGGCCCAGCCCGCGGCCCGCGACAAGGGCAAGGCCCACGGCAAGGGCAAGGCCCGCGGCAACGGCAACGCCCAGCCCGCGGACCGCGACAAGGGCAAGGCCCGCGGCAACGGCAACGCCCAGCCCGGCGAGGGCAAGGCCCAGCCCGCGGCCCGCGACAAGGGCAAGGCCCACGGCAAGGGCGGCAAGGACACGGCCCCGTCCACCGCCGAGGACAAGGCCAAGACGCCCCCGTCCGGGCCGTAATCGGCAGCGGCGCGCGCGTTGCGGCGAGGCGGCCCGCGCGCGCCGCGCGTCAACGCCCGGCCGGCGCGCGCTCCCGGTCGGCGGCGCCGAACCGTTCGGGCATTTCGGCCAGCGCGTACGCCATCGTCGCGACGGCTGCGACGTTCATCTTCAGGTGCGTCGGGTCGACCTTGTCGAGCGTGTCGGCGTGCGTGTGGTGGATGTCGAAGTACGTGCGGCCGTCCACCCACAGGCCCAGTGCGGGCACGCCGGCGAGCGCGAGCGGGATCAGGTCCGCACCGCCGAATCCCTTGACCGCCCGCCCCGCGCCGATCGGATCGAGCAACGCGACGAGGTCGGCAGCCTGCGCGAGCGCCTGCGGCCCGCCCTGGACCTCGAAGCCCTTCGGCTTGAACCCGCCGGTGTCCGACTCGATGGCGGCGACGTGGTTGGCCATCTCGCTTGCGTGATCCGCGGCATATTGGCGCGCACCGCGCAGTCCGTTCTCTTCGTTGGTGAACAACACGACGCGAATCGTCCTCCGCGGCCGGAGCCCGAGCCTCCGCAACACGGTGAGCGCCTGCATGACGATCGCGCAGCCGGTGCCATCGTCGTGCGCTCCCTGTCCGACGTCCCAGCTGTCGATGTGCGCGCCGATGAGGACGATCTCTTCGGGGCGTTCGCGGCCCGGCAGCTCCGCGATCACATTGGCCGACTTCGCGTCCGGCAGGTAGCGCCCACTGGTGCGGACGCGCACCACGACCCGCTCCCCGGCCGCCGCCAGGCGCGCGATCAGGTCCGCATCTTCCGTCGACACGGCAACGGCCGGGATCTTGCGCACGCCGTCCTCGTAGCGGGTCGCACCCGTGTGCGGCGACCGCAGGCTTCGCGTCGTCACCGACCGCACCAGCGCCGCGACGGCACCGAGTTTTGCCGCTTCGACCGGCCCGCGCGTGCGGTAGGGCACCGCCTCGTCGTAGCCGGAGCCGTGGTCCGGGTCGGTGGCCGGCATCTTCTTGTTGAACAGGACGATCTTGCCGCGCACGCGGTCTGCGCCGAGTCGGGCGAGCTGCTCGAAGTCGTCGACGACGACGACCTCCGCCGTGACCCCGCGCCGCGGCGTCGCCACTGTCCCGCCTAATCCGAGTACGGCCAACTCGCGGTCGATCGGCGCGACGATCGCGCCGAACTCGGCGCCGCGGACCCAGTGCGGCACCATGACCGGCTCGCGGTGCACGTTGTCGTGGCCGTCGGCGCGCAGCGCCGCCTCGGCCCACTCGATGGCGCGCTCGAGATTGCGCGAGCCCGACAGGCGCGGGCCGATCCGATCGGTGAGGTGGGCGAGCTTTTGCCACGCGCCGTCGTCGGCCATCGCCGCTTCCAGGATGCGCGCACTCGCCGCGGCAAGCGCCTCGCCCGCCTCGGAGCGGGCCGCGCCCGCCGAACCATCGGCCGCCGACCCGCCGCGTTCGCCGGCGACCGCGGCCGGTCCGCCGGAGGGCGCCCCGCCGCCGGCCGCGGCCGGAGCGACCGTGTCGCCGTCGCGGACCGCGGGGGCGGTCGTCCCCGGCTGGCCGCCTTCGCCCCGCGCGCGCAGGCGCTCGGGGCGAAGG
>RFGE01000005.1 GCA_003696105.1 Deltaproteobacteria bacterium
ATGGAGGCGCTCACCGGCGCGGCGATGAAGTTCCTCGGCTGGTTCCAGGCCGGCGAGCTCGAACTCGTGCCGCTGTTCGCCAACGGCTTCCTCGAGCTGATGGCCGAGACGTGCGTCGGCTGGCTGCTGCTCGACGGCGCGGTCATCGCCGCGGACAAGGCCGCCGCGCTGCCCGACGGGCACGACGACAAGCCGTTTTACGAGGGCAAGATCCGCGCGGCCCAGTACTTCGCGCGGACCGTCGTGCCGCTGGTGAAGTCGCGCGCGGCGATCATCGCGCTCGGCGACCGGTCGGCGCTCGACCTGGCCGAAGCCGGCTTCTGACCGGGGCCCGTCATCGCGCGGCGCGCGCCCGCCGAGGTCGGTGGTCGCGCAACCACGCGTCGACCGCGGCGAGGTGGTGCGCGAACGCCTCCGGCGTGCGCGCGCAGTACGCGCGCGCTTCCCGGGCGAGAGCGAGCGCGCGCGGCGCGCGGGGCGCCCGCGGGTGCGGCGACCGGTGGGCGTCCGGGTTGCATGCGCCGATCGGAGGACGACGGACCGATGGCTTCGAGCGATGCCGACGCGCGAGTGGGGGCACACGTCGGCCGACCGGCGCGCGGCGAACGAGCCGCCGCGCGCCGGCCGGGTCACACTGCACGACGTGTCCGGTTTCGATCGGCCACACGCGGCCCGATCCGTAGCCGATGGCGGCGTGTCAGGTACAATCGCTACACCACGTGGAGTCCTCGCCGGCTTCGGCGTTGCAATAGCCATCGCCGCATTCCACGAACGTGCAGTCCGCGTCGCACAACGCCGTGTCGACGCCGCCGTCGTCGCACTGCTCGGGCACGGTAGCGTTGGGGTTCGTATAGCCGTCGCCGCAGACCGCGAACGTGCAGTCCGCGTCGCACGTCGCCGTGTCGACGCCACCGCCGTCGCACTCCTCTTCGAGATCGCCCAACTCGTAGGGCACGTCGATCGGGTCGTCGAGTCCGCCGTGCGCACAGGACGGATCCCCCGCGTCGAAAAGATGAACGGTCTCCCAGTGGTCGGTGACCCAAAGCCATACGTCGATTTTGCTCACGGCGCTGGCGGTGCCGGGGGTGACGGTGAGGACGTTCTCGCCCGAGACGAATGCCGACGCGAGATCGGACGTGTATTCTTCGGTGGACCAGTTACATCCCGATGTCGGGTTGACGATCTGATGTCCGTCCGTTCCGTTGACCGACAAGCGCACTCCTGTCGGCGTCGTCCCGAGAACCTGCAACAACACGGCGTACACCTGGGCGGGCCGCCGGTTGTTGACCTCGTTGTCTCCGCACCGTTCCCGCGCGCAGCTGGCACTGCAGCCGTCGCCATCGATGGTATTCCCGTCATCGCACTGTTCGGCCGAAAGGTGAGAGATGCCGTCTCCGCAGACCGGCGTCGACTGAACGTGGATGCTGAACGTGTCGCTCGTGGTCGCGACGTCGCTGTCCGTCATGTCGTAGGTGAACGAGCACAGGCCGTCCGACGGACCGGTCGTGAGGTTCCATGTGTTGCTCACCGGGTCCAGGGTGGGCGTGCAGTTGTCGGCGTTCGCGAAGTTGCCGAGCGTCGCGGATATCCCGTCCTCCGCGTCGAGGCCGAGCCACCACGCCGGCAACGGATTTCCCCCGATCAACTGGCTGACGTCGTAGTTGGGGGACAGCGCCTGTGACGAGCTGTCACCGTAGGTGACCGGGGGATCGTTGACCGGCGTGACGTGGACGGTCAACGTCGAGGTTTGCTCCCACAACAGGCCATCGCTGATGGTGACGTAGAATACGTCGCCGGCTCCATCGACGACGTCGTCGTTCGCATTCGGATTGGGACGGTACGTCGCTCCTGTGACGCGGCCGAACGCGTCCACGTCCAGATCCAGCAGTCCGAGATCGCCGATCTGGTACGACTCCGCGCCTGGGGAGCGGCTCGCGCTCGCGCGCGACCTGATTCGCACGATGAACAGATCGCTGTCGGGATCCGAGTCGTTCGCGAGCAGGTCCGCGGCAGTGAAGGCGATCGGAGTGTCCTCGTCCGTCGTGAACGCGTCGTCGCCGAGGACCGGCGGGTCGTTGTCCACGTTGTTGACGGTTACGGTGACCGTGGCGGTCGCGGTCGCCATGCCGTCGGTGATCGTGTAGTCGAACCGCGCGGTGCCCGAGAAGTTCGCCGCGGGGGTGAACGTGATGTCGCCGCCGGACATTCCTACCTGCCCGTTGTCGGCGTTGCCGACGGCGTCGATCGTGAGCGTATCGCCGTCAGCGTCCGAGTCGTTGGCGAGCAAGGTCGCTGCCGATATGGTGACCGCGGTGTCCTCGTCCGTCGATACCGTGTCGTCGGTGGCGACCGGTACGTCGTTCTGTCCGCCAACACGGACGGTCACCGTGGCCGTGGCCGTTTCGTCGCCGTCGGAGACGGTGTAGTCGAAGGTCGCATCGCCCACGAAATTGGCAGCCGGCGAAAACGCTACGAAGTCGTCTTCGAGGGATGCGGTTCCGTGTTGCACGTTGGCCACGCTGGTGACCGTCAGTGTGTCACCGTCGGCGTCCGAGTCGTTGGCCAGCAGCGCCACGACCGGAATGAGTTGGTCCGTGTCCTCTCGCCCGGCGAACGTGTCGTCGTTTGCCGCCGGCGCGTCCGCGACTGGGGTCACGGTGACGTCGACCATCACGACGATCGAATTTTCGCCGTCCGATACCTGCACCGCGAACGAGTCGTCGCCGCTGAAATCCGGGTCCGGCGTATACGTGGCGTCCGGCAGGGTTCCCGACAGGGTGCCGTGGGCCGGTTCGGTGGCGGTGAACGTCAGGGCGTCCCCGTCGGGATCGGTCGCCGACACGGAGATCGAGACGGGCGTGTCTTCTTCCGTCGTCACGCTCACGTCTTGTCCCGCGGGTGGGCGATTGGCGTCGTCGCCTCCAGGTGAGACTGCCGAGCGCCACCGCTCCGAACGCGGCGATGGCGCGAACGAGTTCAGACTTCCGAGCAGACTTCATCGCTACGAATCCTCCTGCGAACACGGTTCGCGGGCGCACATCCCGTCACACGAGGCTCACCCCCCATGCCCCCGCAAGGGTCGAGCAACGATCTCTATTATCACAAGTACGCGCAGTTGAGAATATGCGTGGGGCGGGTGCTTGGGCCGGGGGGGCGCGCGCCGGCGGCGCCGTCGCGGCTTGCGCACGCGGCGGTCGAGGACGGCGTCGGCGGCGCTCAGCGTCATGCCGATCATGCGGTCGGCATATGCATCGATGTCGCGCGCGAACCAGTCGGCGTAGCCGGCGCGCGCGAGGTCCGGGGCGAGGTCGTCGCGCGCCTCTTGCAACACGCGGCGAAGCGCCGCGGCGAGCGGTGAGTTGCGGTCGCGCCGATGCGACCGCAACAGCTCGGTGAGATCGCGTCCCGCGTCGTGTGTTGATCGCGATCGGGGGAGCGCTCCTCGCGACCGATCTGGCCGGCCCGATCTACTGCCACGGCGACGGCACCGTTAACGATGTCGAGCAGGGCCATGTTCAGGTAGCGCCGGCTTGCCCGGGCGGAGGTCGCGTGGATCGCGACAGCGGTGATCGAGCGCAGCGCGCTTGGGCGGTCCCGACACGCACCGGCGGCGCGCGTGCGACGGTTGACCTCGCCGTGCAGTGGCTCGAGTCCGTCGGCTGATCGGATGGGCGGCGAGTCCGCCTCGGGTAACGCGCAGACGTGCGTCGGCGCGGCCAAGCCGCTGTCGAGAAACTCGATGGCTTGGCCTGACCGCTGATCCGATTCGGGCTCGCATTGCTGGATCATCTCGATCACTGTGCGCGTCATCGGCTACGGGCCGGACGGGGCCCGTGGGGCATGGTGGTTGGCAACCGAACGGGGATCGGCGCCGGCCACTCGCGGTCGCGCGAGGATCCAACCTCGGGGAAATCAATCCAGGTAGGGGCTGCCAACTGGCCACAGAGAATTCCGCTGTTCACGTGCGGTGCGTGCCGGTAGAATGCGGTCCCAATGTGGTCGATGAACGCGCCGAAGTCGCCCTCGAGTTGGGCACGATTGAGTCCGATCATGCAGGGCACAGCGCCGCGCGAGGCTCCGACGGAACTCCGCTGCCCGCGAGCGACGCCGCGACGTGACGGCGACGTGCAGGCCGCCGCCCGGAGGATTCGCGACCGACGCGACGCTGGCGGCGGGGCGGCAAGATGGGTCCGAGATTTGTCGATCGCGTGGCTGGTCGCAGTGGCGGGCTGCGGCGGCGGTGGGGGGCAGCCGCCGGACGCGGGAGCGGTCGACGCCGCTCCCCAGATCGTCGACGCGCCGCTTGCGGGGCTCACGGTGCGCGTGCAGGACGCGCCGGCGCAGATCTCGTTTGTCGACCCGTCCGGTTCCGTGTTTCTCGCCGGCATGCCGGGCGACGCGGCGGCACCGTTTGGGGCCGCTGCGTTTCGGAACGCGACGTTCACGTGGCAGGAAGGACTCGGCAATTTTCGGTTCATGGAGGACGCCGAGCCGTGGCGGAGCGTGGAGCGATTCACCGACATCGAGGCGACGGCCGAGCGGGTGACGTTTTCGTTTGCCGGCGGCGCCGGCGTGATCGAGGAAGTCGGCGAACACACGATCAAAGTGACGCTGCGCAGGGACGGCGCCGATCGCGCGACGATCGCATTCGCGTGTGGTCCGGACGAGCATTTTCTCGGCTTCGGAGCGCAGACCCACGACGTGGATCATCGCGGCCACACGTTTCCGATGTTCGTCACGGAGCAGGGCAACGGAAAAGTTCCCGTCGACGAGCAACCCGACAATTGGTTCATTCGCGGCACTCGCCATCAGACGGGCGTCGCCATACCGTTTTTCCTGTCGAGCGCGGGATACGGCATTCTCGGCGCAACGGAGCGGCGCAGCGTGTGGTCGCTGTGCGATCCCGACGAGCATCCCGATGCGTGGCGGTACGAGGCGTGGGAGCCGGAGGCGACGTTGTACGTGTTCTACGGGCCGGCCCCTCTCGATGTCATTCGGCGCCACACGGACCTGATAGGTCGCCGGCAGGCCCCGCCGCCGTTCGTGTTCGGGCCGTGGAACGACGCGGTCGGCGGCAGCGCGTCCGTCCGCGAGGTCGCAGCGGTGCTGCGAGACAACGACATCCCGTCGTCCGCGATCTGGACGGAGGACTGGGCCGGGTCGAGCGGCGATGCGACCAACCTGTTTTTGGACCACAATTGGACGCCCTCGGACACCTTGTACCCCGACTTCTCCGCGTTGGCAGACGAACTGCACGACGCAGGGTTCAAGTTCCTCGGCTACTTCAGCACATTCGCGTATGTCGACAACCCGGGGGCTGGCTATATGAGCGACCACTACCAGGAAGGGGTCGCCGGCGGGTACTTCGTTACGGACGACACGGGAGCGACGGCGACGTTCTCGGCTCCACGCCTCGGTCTGGCCGCGACTCTCGTGGACCTGACCAACCCGGCGGCGGTGGATTGGATGGCCGGCTACATGGCGGCGGCCATCGACGCGGGGCTCGACGGGTGGATGGCCGACTACGGGGAATGGATGCGGCTGGACGTGCACAACGCGGCGGGGTTGGATCCGCTCGTGGCGCACAACCGCTATCCGGTGCTCTGGCAACAACTCAACGAGCGCGTACTCGGCGAACGGACCGACGGCGTGGATCGCATCGCGTTCGTCCGCAGCGGCTACACCGGCAGTCAGGCCATCGATCACATCGTGTTCTGGGGGGCGGATCAGGCGACGATGTTCGAGCCGAACGACGGCCTGCCGACCGTGCTGCCGATTGGAATCGGCCTTGGCGTTTCGGGGATTCCGTACTACGGCAGCGATATTGCAGGGTATTCGGAGTGGTCGAGTGATGCGGAGGGCGTCCAGGGCAACACGAACCCGCCCAGCACGAAGGAACTGTTTTTCCGGTGGACGACGGTGGGGGCGCTGAGCCCGATCATGCGAACCCACCACGGGCGGCGCGCGGCGGAGAATTGGAACTTCCGCCGGGACGCGGACACGCTGGCGCACTGGAAGCGGTGGGCGATGTGGCACACGCAACTGTATCCGTATCTGGCATCACTCGCGGAGACCGCGGCCGCGACGGGCGCGCCCCTGATGCGTGCGATGGCCCTGGCGTTTCCCGATGACGACCGCGCGTGGACGCCAACCGATCAGTTCCTTCTCGGCGATCGGCTGCTCGTCGCGCCGGTCGTCGTCGAAGGGGCGACCTCGCGGGACGTGTACTTGCCAGCCGATACGTGGCTGCCGATCGACGGCGGCGAGCCGGTCGCGGGCCCGGTGACGATTTCGGTCGACGCGCCGGTCACCGAGATCCCTCTTTATGCACGCGCGGGCACCGTGTTGGTGCTGCTGCCCGATACGATCGAGTCGCTTGCGCCGGCGACCCGCGGCGACGTCGTCACGCTGGCGGACGTCGGGGACGACCGCGAGGTTCGCGTCTACCTGGGAGCGGATGGGGCGTTCGAGGAAGTGGGCGGACAACTGCGCTACGCGCTCGACCACGAGCGGGTGCCGGGCGCGGGAGTCACCCTGACATACGATGGTGTAGCGCTGGCGGAGTGTGGGACGACGCCTGACCCGCCGTGTGCGAGGGTGGACGAAGCGGGGCGCTCGGCGGCAGCGTGGGTCACTGGGCCGGGCACGCTTGCGATCGCCGACGCGAGCGGGGCCGCTGCCTCGCTGGTCGTCGACGGCGGCGCCGCGACGCGGTCGCTGCTGGTGCGCGTGTACTGGTAGCGGGCGAGCGCCGGTGACCGGCCGGCAGCGCGTCACTCGTCAGCCGGGTCGGAGCCGAACACAGTTCGCCGCACGAGCGCCGCGAGTGCCGTACGCGTGCGCTCTCGTGAAACGCCGGCATCGCCGCGCAGGCCTCGATCGCCGCCGCAGTTGGTGCGACGAGCAAGGCCATGACAGGAGGGTGGCCATTTTTGCGGGCGTCCAATGCCGGTGGCGGCGCGAGGGGGATAGCGGACGGGCGTGCGCCGGCGTACGTCGCGCGGCGGAGCGACGACGCGCGGGAACGGTGCGGCGACGTCGCCGCGGCGCACGCTGGTGAGGCGACCGCTACTCGGCCAGGACGTCGTCCGGATCGCGCTCGTCGGCGTCGAGGTCGCCGTCGCCGTCGTCGTCGTCGAACAGCCGCGTCGCCGCGTCGAGGTTGGCCTCGAACGCGCTGAGCAGCGCGTCGTTGGAGCCGTCCTCGATCCGTATGACGCCGTCGTCGCCGACCGCGGCGGCGTCGAGGTCCACGCCGGCAAACAGCCCGGCGCCGTCGAACGCGACGAACAGGGCGTGCGTGGTCGCGTCGATCGGGAACGCGCCGTCGACCGCGTCGAGCCGCAACTCGTCGCTGCGGTCGGACCGCAGAACGAACGGGATGCCGTCGCCGCGCGTGCCGGCCACGTAGATCGACGCGCCTTCGAGTTCCGGCGGCGCTCCGGGCGGACAGCCAGGGCCGGTGCTGCGGCGCCGCGGAGGGCGGCGGGAAGCAGCCGAGCGCGCGCCGCCGTCAGGCTCGGCGCCGATCCGCGGCGCGTGGACCTGAGGGTCGGCGTGGATCCCGGGCGGCCCCCGGGGTGAAGCCGGTCGCCGGAGACGATGCCGCGGTGCGGCAGGGCCGGCGCGCCGCATCGCCGAGGCGTCGGGCGCGGTGGCAGCGCCGCGACGAAACTCGGCGACCGGTGTTGACATCCAAACCCGGAGTCATAAAATGACCGCTGGTCAGTAACTTATGGTCATAAAATGACCGACGGTCAGGTCTTCGGCATGGCGGCACAATCCAGGCGACAGCGCGAGCGCGAGGAGCGGCGGCGCGACATTCTGGACGCGGCAGAGCGCGTGTTTCTCGCAAAGGGGTTCGCGCAGGCGACGATGGACGAGGTCGCGGCGTCGTGCGAGCTGTCCAAGGGTGCCCTGTACCTGTACTTCCGCAGCAAGGATGAGTTGTACGTCGCCGTCTGCCTGCGGACGCTGGCGCAGCTCGTCGGCGAGTACGAACGCGTCGCGTCGTCGGGGAAGTCCGGACTCGACACGTTGCGCGACCTGGGCCGGTGCTACGTGCAGTTCGCGCGCGACCACGCCGAGCAGTTCCGCCTCGGCATGTCGTGGATGCTGTCGAACGCGCGCATCGACCCGGACACCCGCAACTACGCCGAGTACCGCCGCTGCATCCAGCGCCTGTTTGCGATCGCCATCGAGACGATCGAACGCGGCCAGCGCGACGGCTCGGTGGCGACCGACGTAGAACCCGCGCAGTTCGCCATGCAGATGTGGGGAGCGACCGTCGGCATGCTGCTGCTCGCCGCGAACCGCGAGGAACTGCTGCGCCGCATCGATCGCGACGTCGACTTCGAGTCGCTCGTGCCGTCGTTCCTCGACCGAGTGCTCGACTCGCTCCGCCCGACACGAGGACCCGCAACATGATCCCCGCAACCGTTCGCCGGGCGCATTCGCCCGCACGCGTCGTGACCGCCGGCGTGGCACTGGCCGCGCTTGCGTGTTCTCCGCACCGAGTGGTCCACAACCCGGCGCCTCCCGTCGCGCTCGGCGACGCCTACCGCGGCCGGGGCGGCGACGCGCCGATGCCGGAGCGCTGGTGGCGCGACTTTGGCGACCCGCGACTCGACGCGCTCGTCGACCGCGCCCTGTCGGGCAACTTCCAACTGCGAGCGGCCTACGCGCGCATCGAGCAGGCGCGGGCGGTCGCCCGCCAGGCGGCGTCCGGCCAGTGGCCGCAGATCGACGCGTCCGCCTCGGCGCAACGCGCGTCCAATCGCGTGTTCTTCGGCCCCAACACGTTCGAGTTCACGCAGAACCAATATCGCGTGTCGGCGTCGGCGGCATATGAAGTCGACCTGTTCCGCCGGATCGGCTCGCAGGCGGACGCCGCCAGCCTCGACGTCGCCGCGACTCGCGACGACCTGGAGGCGATGGCGTTGTCGATTGCAGCCGAGACCGCGGAGGCGTGGTTCGACCTCGTGCTTCAACGCCAGCGCCGCGCGCTGCTCGAGCAGCAACTTCAGACCAACGAGACGTTCGTGGAGCTCGTCAAGCTGCGGTTCGAGCGCGGCCTCGGCGTGAGCGCCGTCGACGTGTTGCAGGCCCGCTCGCAAGTCGCCGCCGTCCGCGCTCAGCTCGCCCTGTCGGACGCACTCGAGCAGGTAGCGGCGCACCGCCTGGCATTGCTCGTCGGCGTCGCGCCCGGGTCGCTGGACGTCGATCCGGGTGACACGCTGCCTGCCCTGCCGCCGTTGCCGCGTACCGGCGTCCCCGCCGACTTGCTGTTGCGCCGCCCAGACGTGCGCGCGATGCGCCGGCGCGTCGAGGCGGCAGACCATCGCTACGCCGCCGCGATCGCCGCGCGGCTGCCGCGGCTGTCGCTGCAAGGGGAGGTGTTTTCGTCCGCCAAGTCGGTGACCGATCTGATCGCGAAGCCGCTCTACAACCTGGCCGGCAACCTGCTCGGTCCGCTGTTCGACGGCGGGCGGCGCGCCGCCGAGGCGGATCGCGCGCGCGCCGCCGTCGACGAGTTGACCGCGTCGTTCGGCCAGATCCTGCTCGCCGCGTTGCTCGAGGTCGAAAACGCGCTCGCCCTGGAGAAGGGGCAGGCCGCGCACATCGCGGAACTCGAACGCCAGGTCGAGATCAGCCGCGGCGTGCTGCGAGAGACGCGAAGTCGCTATCGAGACGGCCTCACCGACTTCTTGCCCGTCCTCAACGCGCTATCCGCACTGCACGCGAGCGAGCAGCAACTGCTCGCCGCGCGCCGCCAACTCATTTCCTACCGAATCCAACTGTGCCGTGCGCTCGGCGGCACCTGGACGTCCCAACTCGCGCGAGAGAGCCGACATGACTGAACCATCACCGACCCTCGGCAGCCGCATCCGCCGCGTCGTCGTCCCCGTGGCCATCTTTGCCGCGGGGATCGCGGTGTTTGCGGCCCTCAAGGCGACCAAGCCGGCCCCCAAGAAGAAGGAGGTCGACGATCGCGGGCCGCTGGTCGAAGTCGTGACCGTGAACCGCGTCGATCGCGCCGTGCAAGTGCGCGCGAACGGGCGCGTCATCCCGGCACGGGTCGCCGCGGTGTCTCCCGAGGTGTCGGGGCGCATCGTGTGGCAGAACCCGCACCTCGTGCCGGGCGGTCGCGTGCGCAAGGGCGAGCCGCTCATCCGCATCGACAAACGCGACTACGAACTCGCCGTACGCCAGTTCGAGGCCAACGTCGACCAGGCCGAGCTGCAGCTCCAGATCGAGCGCAGTCGCAAAAAGGTGGCGGAACGCGAGTGGGCGCTGCTCGGCGAGGCGGACGCGGAGGACGCGACGCTCGCCCTGCGCGAGCCGCAGTTGCGGACGGCGAAAGTGGCGGTGGATGCAGCGCGCAGTGGCCTGGAGAAGGCCAAGCTCGCCGTGGAGCGGACCGTCGTCCGGGCGCCGTTCAACGCGCTCGTCCGGTCCGAGCAGGCGGAGGTCGGTCAGCTCGCGGGTCCGCAGTCGCCGATCGCGACGCTGGTGGGCACGGACGCATTCTGGGTCGAGGTGGCCATCCCGATCGACAACGTGCCGCGAATCCGCGTGCCCGGGGTCAACGCCGGGGGGCCGGACGACGGCGCGCCGGCGCGGATCGTGCAGCAGGTCGGCGAACGCCAGGTGACGCGCGCCGGGCGCGTCGTCCGCCTGCTCGGCGACCTGGACCCGACCGGCGGGATGGCGCGCGTGCTCGTCGAGATCCGAGACCCACTCGGCATCGACTCGACGGAGGCCGAGCCGTTGCCGATCCTCATCGGCGCCTACGTCGACGTCTTCGTCGACGCCGGCACGATCGACGGCGCGGTCGCCGTCCCGCGCGTCGCGCTGCGCGACGGCGACCACGTCTTCGTCGTGGATCGCGACGGCCGCCTGCGCGTGCGCGATATCACGATCGCGTGGCGCGAGCCGGAGGAAGTGCTCGTGACCGCCGGCCTCGACGCGGGCGATCGCGTGATCGTCAGTCGCATATCCGATCCGATTCCGGGGATGCGCGTTCGCGTCGCCGCCGACGGCGAGGCGGCGGCGGACGGTGAGCCGGCGAAAGTTCCCACCAAGAAGGACGCATCATGACCGAGACCCGGTCCGAACGGGATCGCGCCGACGGCGCTCGTACACCTGGCTGGGCGCGCGGGCCGCTGGCGTGGATGGCCAAGAATCCGGTCGCCGCCAACGTCGTCATGCTGACGCTCGTCGCCGGCGGGCTGATCCTGTCGTCGAAGATCCGCCGCGAGGTGTTCCCGGAGTTCGATCTGGACATCATCAGCGTGTCCATTCCGTACCCGGGCGCCAGCCCCGAGGAGGTCGAAAAGGGCGTGTCGCTGGTGGTCGAGGAGGCCGTGCGGGGGATCGACGGCGTCAAGCGGGTCAGCTCGTACTCGCGCGAGAACCAGTCGGTCGTGATCATCGAGGTATTGCTCGGCCACGACGCCGAGCGCGTTCTGTCGGACGTGGAGTCGGCGGTCGCGCGAATTGCGTCGTTCCCCGAGGACATCGAGGAGCCGACGATCTCGTTGTTCGCGAACCGGACTCGCGTCTTGTCCCTCGTCGTCTACGGCGACGGCGACGCGAAAGCGGTTCGCGCGTTCGCCGAGCGCACGCGCGACGAGTTGCTCGCCGACGACCGCATCACCTACGTCGAGATGTCGGCCGTGCGGCCGCTGGAGATCAGCATCGAGGTGCCGCAGGACAAGCTGCGCCAATACGGGCTCACGCTCGATGCGATTGCGGCGCGAATTCGCCAGGAGGCGGTCGAACTGCCGGCGGGCGCCATCAAGACGCCGAAGGGCGAGGTGTTGCTGCGCACGGCCGAGCGCCGCGACACGGGGGATGAGTTCCGCGACGTCACGCTCATCAGCCGGCCCGACGGCAGCAAGGTGACGGTGGGGGACATCGCCGTGGTCAAGGACGGGTTCGCCGAGACGGACCAGGAAGCGTTCTTCAACGGCAAGCCGGCGGCCATCATCGACGTGTTTCGCGTCGGCGACGAGACACCGATCACCGTGTCCGACGCCGTCAAGGACCTGATCGCGCGCAGTGAGGGCAAGCTGCCCGATGGCATGCACTATGCGATCTGGCTCGACACGTCCGAGTGGTACGCGTCGCGCATGAACCTGCTGATGCGGAACGCCGCCATCGGCCTCGTCCTCGTGATGTTCATTCTCGGGCTGTTTCTCGAGATCAAACTCGCGTTCTGGGTGACGTTGGGGATTCCGATCTCGTTTATCGGCTCGCTGTTCTTCCTGCCGATGACCGACGTGACGATCAACATGATCTCGCTGTTCGCGTTCATCCTCGTCCTCGGAATGGTCGTGGACGACGCGATCGTCGTCGGCGAGGCGACCTACTTGCGGCGGACGCAGGGCGCGTCGCGCATCCGCGCCGCGATCGACGGCGTGCGCGAGGTCGCGATCCCGGTCGTGTTCGCCGTCGTGACGACGTGCATCGCGTTTGCGCCGATGCTGTTCGTGCCGGGGCCGGCCGGGAAGTTCTTCCGCGTCATTCCGATCACGGTCATCACGGTGCTGCTGCTGTCGTTGTTCGAGTCGTTGTTCATCCTGCCGGCGCACCTCGCCCACAGCGTGCCGACCCGCCACCGGGGCGTGTTCGGCTGGATCCACCGCCGGCAACAGCAGTTTAGCCGCCGCGTCGAGTGGTTCGTCGAGCACGTGTACGGTCCCACGCTGCGGCGGGCCGTGCGCCGCCGCTACGTGACGATCGCGGTCGCGTTCGCGTTCCTGATTGCCGCGTTCGGACTGGTCGCCGGAGGGCGCGTCGAACAGACGTTCATTCCGAAGATCGAGCAGGACAACATCACAGCCGAGATCCGGCTGCCGTTCGGCTCGTCCGTCGACGATACGCGCCGGGCGGTGCAGACGGTGTTGCGCGCGGCGCAGCAGACCATCGACCAGTTCGGCGGCGAGCAGATCAGCCGGGGGGTGTTCGCGCAAGTCGGCGCCCAGACCATGGCTCGCGTGGGCGATCCGGCGGGGTCGTTCGGCAAGACCGCGGGGCACCTCGGAGAGGTCGCGGTCAGTCTCGTGCCGGCCGAGCAGCGGAACTTCACGTCATCAGACTTCGTGCGCGTCTGGCGCCGCACGGTCGGCGACCTGGTCAACGTCGAGTCGCTTCGGTTTTCGTACTCGACCGGGGCCGGAGCAGGCCCGGCTCTCGACTTTCAGCTATCGCATCGGGACGTCGACGTGATCGAAGCGGCGGCCAGCGAACTCGCGCAACGTCTGGCCGTCTATGAAGGCGTGAGCGACATCGACGACGGCTTCGACGTCGGCAAGGAGCAACTCGACTTCCGGATGAAACCGGAGGGGCTCGCGCGCGGGCTCACGGCGGCGGACCTGGGGAGACAGGTGCGTTCGGCGTACTTCGGGGCGGAGGTATTGCGCCAGCAACGCGGCCGCAACGAGGTGAAGGTATACGTGCGTCTGCCGCGGGACGAGCGCGATTCGGAGTACCACCTCGAGCAGTTCATCGTTCGTACCCCGGGGGGCGGCGAGATGCCGCTCGGCCGCGCCGCCGAGATCGTGCGCAACCGGGCGTACACCGCGATCAAGCGGGTCGACGGCCGCCGCGTGGTCGACGTTCTTGCCGACGTCGACGAGCAGGTCTCGAATGCGGAGAAGGTCACGGCGTCCGTCATGTCCGAAGTGCTGCCCGAGATCGCGGCGCGATACCCGGGGTTGACGTACCGCATCGGTGGCGAGCAGGAGCAGCGCCGCGATGCGGTCTCGGAGCTGTTCAAGGGATTCGCCGTCGCGCTGGTGGCGATGGTCGCGCTCCTCGCCATGGCGTTCCGCAGCTACGTCCAGTGGCTCGTGGTGATGATCGTCATCCCGTTCGGCTTCGTCGGTGCGCTCATCGGCCACATCGTGATGGGCTTCGACCTGAGCCTGATGAGCCTCATGGGGATCGTCGCGCTTGCCGGCGTCGTCATCAACGACTCGCTGATTCTGATCGTCGCGATCAACGAGTTTCGGGCGACGGGGCTGTCCATGTTCGACGCCGTCGTCGAGGGGGGCCTTCGGCGGTTCCGTCCGATCATCCTCACGTCGCTCACCACCTTCTTCGGGCTGATGCCGATGATCCTCGAGAAGTCGGTTCAGGCGCGGTTCCTCGTGCCGATGGCGATCAGCCTCGGGTTCGGCGTGATGTTCGCGACGTTCATCACGCTGCTGATGGTGCCGGCGCTGTACGCCATCGTCGACGACGTCCGGCGCGGGCTGCTCCGCCTCCTGGGGTTGCCGGCCGGGCCAGTGGCGACCGCACCGCCGGCCGGCGCGCTACAGCACCACGACGCCGCAGGGAAACTCGGCGGTTAGCGTGACCTCGTCGGTGGTCAAGAACGTGTCGCACGCATTGCCGAGCAGCTCGAGCGTGTTTTCGTCGACGAGCTGCCAGTCGACGCCACATTCGAGCGGCGTGCCGTTGAGTGTGACCGTGCCGCTGCATGCTTGCGCCGGGTCGACCGTGCCGTCGAGCTCGAACACGCAGGTGCGCACGCCGCGGATGATCGCGTTGATGGCATCCACGAGCTGCGCCGGGTTGTTGGCGACGTAGTAGGGCGCGGTGCCGGTATCCAGCGGCTGTCCGACGCCGGCGTTGGCCAGCTTCTGCAGATGGGTCTGCGCGACGTCGTCGCCGACGCTCAAGACGTAGGTCTGAATGCCCTGGCTGTAGGCCTGCTGGACGGCCGACTCGGACATCATCTGCGAGGCGAGGTTGTGCGCGTCCGGGTCGACGCAGTTGTCGGGATTGCCGTCGGTCGCGAGCAGGATGGCCTGTGGTGCCGGTCGCTCGGGATCGGGTGCCGGAAACTCCGCCGCCACGGCCGCGATCGACTCGGCGGTCGGTGTGTCGCCCTGCGGCCCGTGCGTGCGCATGAGCGAATCGATCGCCGCGTAGTTGTTGAGCGCGGGCGGGGTCTCGGTGAGGATCGGGCAGGTACCGCCCGCGTTGCCGCCGTTGCTGGTATAGAGGCTCGCGCCGAAGAGGACGCGGTCCTCGAGCTTCTTGACGGCGCCGTCGACGGGGTCGACGAGAGCGTCCGTGACCGCCTGCCAGCGACTCACTCCCATGAAGTCACTGCTCATGCTGCCGGACTGGTCGATCACCAGCCAGATCGTCGGCGTTTGCGGGGCCACGTCGACGGTGATGCTCGGGCAGTCGCCCGCGTCCGGCCCTCCGCCGACGGGGATGCACTGGCCGGTCGCGTCGCAGGCGTGGTCGGGCGGGCATTCGTCGCCGCCCGGCGTGCAGTCGGCGGTGCACGTCCCGCCGGGGCCGCAGTAGTAGCCTGCGGCGCAGTCCATGTCGCTCGCGCAGACCGTCGCGCAATCGGGTGCCGGCGGGTCGACGTCACACGGGCCGGGTTTGCCGCTACCGATGTCGCCGCTGCCGCACGCGGCGGCGGCGGCACCGAGGACGAGCGATGGCCAAAGGTGCATACGGGGCATGGCGGACCTCCGATCCGTCAGCATATGCAATCGAGGGGCCGCGCCGAAAGGCCGACACCGGCGGCGATGTAGGCCGTCTGCGCGCGGGCGGCGCGGGTCGTCCGGTCGCTGGGGACGAATGGCCCCGCCGTACCGAGGCGCGCAGTCCCGGAGTCATCGCGCCGCCGGGACAGAGCTTCGGCGGATCCCCGACGGGGTGCCGTTTCGGGATCCGGGGCTTGCGCGGACGACCCGCGCGCATCGCGGCTGCAGCGAGCGGCCGCAGGCGACGTCCGCCCGGTCGACGATCGTTCGGCGTACCGTCCGTCGCGGCGTGATCGGGCGCGGCCGCGCGCGGGCCGAAATCGAACCGATGGTAATGTGTCCGGCACCTTGAGCACCACCGACGCGGGTAACGCGCAGGCGAGGTTCGGGACGTTCGCGGGGGTCTTCACGCCGTGCGTGCTGACCATCCTCGGCGTCATCATGTTCATGCGTTCCGGCTACGTCGTCGGCGAGGTCGGCGTGTGGCAGGCGCTCATCATCCTGGCGGCGTCCAAGACGATCACGACGCTCACGACCCTGTCGCTGTCGGCGATCGCGACGAACACGGAGATCCGCACCGGGGGCGTCTACTACATGATTTCGCGGACGCTGGGGCCGGATTTCGGCGGGACGGTCGGACTGACGTTGTTCGTATCCCAGGCGATCTCGATCGCGTTTTACGTCATCGGGTTTACGGAGGCGCTATTTGGGCTGTTCGCGCCGCAGGGCTCCGAACTCGCCGTCACGGTCGAGGCGTGGCGGCTGCCGCAGTTCGTGTCGACGGCCGTCATCCTCGGTCTGTTCTTCGTGACGTTCAAGGGAGCGGACCTCGCACTCAAGACCCAGTTCTACATCCTCGTGATCCTGCTGGCCTCGTGCGCGGCGTTTTTGGCGGGCGGCGCGCTGTCGTTCGACGGTGACCGATTCGCGGCCAACGCGGGCGCGGCACCCGACAGCATCGGCTTCTGGGCGGCGTTCGCGATCTTCTTCCCGGCGGCGACCGGCATCACCGCCGGCGCCAACATGTCGGGCGATCTCAAGGACCCGGGGCGGTCGATCCCGAACGGCACGCTCGCGGCGATTGCGTTCACCGGGCTGATCTACCTGTTCCAACTGGTGTTTCTGGCGGGGAGCCAGGGGCGCGACCGCTTGATCGCCGATCCGTTTGGCGCACTGCAGGACATGAGCCTGTTCGGGCCGCTTATGGTCCTCGGTGTGTTCGCCGCGACTCTGTCGTCGGCGCTCGGTAGTTTCCTGGGCGCGCCGCGCATCCTCCAGGCGATGGGGCAAGACGGCCTGATTCGGCCGCTCCGACCCTTCGCAAAGGGGCACGGCCCCGAAAACGAGCCGCGGCGCGCGACGGTACTGAGCCTGTTCATCGCGGTCGCGATCGTGTGGGCCGGGGGCCTGAACGCCGTCGCCGAGGTGATCTCGATGTTCTTCCTGATCGCCTACGGAATGATCAACCTGTCGGCGTTCGTCGAGGCGCGTGGCGGCAACCCGAGCTTTCGCCCGCGCATTCGCCTGTTCGGCTGGCCGGCGGCGCTGACCGGCGCAATCGGTTGCGCGATCGCGATGGTCAAGATCAATGAGACGTACGCGCTGGTTGCGATGGCGATCGCTGGAGCGATCTACCTGTACCTGCGCGGCCAGGAGGCGCACTGGGCCGACGCCACGCGCGGCTACATCTTTTCGCGCACCCGCGAGAACTTGCTCGCACTCGAGCGCTCCAAGCCCGATCCGAAGAACTGGCGGCCGGTGCTGGCCGTCGTCACGGAGGATGCGCTGCGCGACCGCACGCTGGTGCGCACGGGCGCGTGGCTCGAATGCGGCCGCGGGCTGTTCTCGGTGCTCGAGATCAGCCACTACGCGGACCGCGACGTGGCCGCGCGCGCAGCCGTTCGCGCCGAACGGACCGAGCACATCAAGGCGCTGCTCCACGAAAACGGCATCGTCGGGTTCGCCGACGCCGTCGTCTGCCCACCCGACGAGGAGCCGCTCGACGTGATCGTCCAAGCCTACTCGATCGGCAGTCTGCGGCCGAACACCGTGCTCGTCGGGTTGCCGGGCCGCTCCGACGAGGCGGGCCGGATGCGAACCGCGCGCCGGGTGGAGACATTCGGCGCGCTCGATCTGAACGTCGTGATCCACCACGGGCCGCCGACGGGACCGGACGCGCGGCGAGGTCGGATCGACGTGTGGTGGGGAGGCCAGAAGAACGGGTCGCTGTTGGCGCTGCTGGCGTACCTCGTGAGCCAGCATGCCGACTGGCGCAACGCGCGCATTCGCATGTTGCAGGTCGTGCGGAGCGCCGACGAACACATCGTCGCCGAGCACCGGCTCGCGCGCCTCGTCGAAGCGGCTCGCCTGTCGGTCGAGGTGGAGGTGATCCTGTCACAGGAGCCGATCGCCGATCTCATCGCCCAGACGTCGGGCTCGTCGGATCTCGTGCTGCTCGGCATGGCGGACAAGGACGTCGTCGGCTTCTCGGCGTACCTCGCTGACGCGCGCGCTTCGCTGCTCGACCGCCTGCCGACCACGCTGCTGGTGGCGTCCAACGGCGAGACCGACCTGCTGGCGTGATCGGCGCGCGCCCGCGGCCGACACCGCGCGGCGTGCGGTTGCCAGTCGCCGCACGGTGACTATGCTGACAACCGATGCGTACGCTTCCGCTGGCACTCGTGGCGCTGGCAGCCGTCCAGTCGGTCGCGTGTTTTCTGGACGACACGGACCGGCCGAGAACGTGTCCGGGCGACATCGAGCCGTTTTCACAGGCGCGGTTGACGGCGACGATCCGCGAGCACTACGCGGAGCCACCGCGGGTCGATGGCGTGCTGGCGGGCCGCACGCTGGAACTCGGCTGCGTCGAGGTCCGAGACGGCGACGCGATCGGCACGAAACAGGTGCGCTTCTTCGACGTCGTTCCCGACCACTCGGGAGGTCGCGGGACCGACAGCGATCACGAGATCGTCATCGCGTACGGGCAAGACGCGCCGCAGCCGTCGCCGATCGGCTGCGATCCGTCGCTGGGTGAGGCCGTTGTGAGTTTTCGGTATTTCGCAGACGTCGATCACCAAAACGTGCTGAGCACGTGTCCGGGAAGTTCTGCGGCGCCAGCGGTCACGCAAAGCCCGGTGACGATCGACGCGGCCGCGGGGGCAATCACGGCCGGCCCGTTGGACGTGTACGGGCGGGAGCGGTCCGCCGCCGGCACCGCCGAGGATCGAGTCGAACACGTGATCTTCGATCGGCTGGAGGCCGACATCATCGACCCGGCGGTCGCGGCGAGTTTGTGACCGGGGCGGTGGGCGGTCGACCAACCGGTTAGCGGGCGCGGCGGGCAATCCGGTACAGCCATGCCGCGAATGCGCAAAACAGCGCAACCCCGATCAGTTTCGCCGGCAGTTCCCACGCGGAACCGAGGTGGACGGCCAAGACGTTGGTGTCCTGCGCCACGGCGAACGGCACCGCGAGGCCGATGCCCATCAGCGCCTCGCCCGTGATGAGCCCCGACGCGAACAACAGGCCTCGTTGACCCGCGGCATCGCGGTCGGCGGCGCTCGCCTTTGCGAGCGCGCGCCCGGCCGCCCACGCGACGAGGCCGCCGACCAGGATCGGTGTCGTGAGTTCGATCGGCAGGTAGATGCCCACCGCCACGGCGAGCACCGGTGTGCGAAACGAGCTGCCGCGCGCCTCGAGCAGCTTGTCGACCGCGATGATCGCGACCGCGATCGCAGCGCCGATGCCGATCATGTCCCACGGCAGCCCGCCGCGCAGCACGCCGAACGATACCGAACTCATCAGCGTCGCCTGGGGCGCCTGCAGCGCATCTGCGGCGCGCATCCCCTCGCGGGGCAACACGTCGCCGAGCCCGTAGGCGTTGAACAGCAGGCTCAACACCGGCGCGAGCGCGAGCGCGGCCGCCGCGACGCCGACCATCTGCAGGATTTGTTGCTTGAACGGCGTGGCGCCGACGATCTGTCCCGCCTTGAGGTCTTGCATGTTGTCGCCGGCGATCGCCGCGGCACAGCAGACGACCGCGCCGACGAGGATCGCCGTCGCCGCCGCCGCGGTCGCCTTCGAGGCGTCGACGGAGAAGTCGACCGACGAGCCGAGAAGCCACAGCAGGATCAGCGAAATCGTGAGGATTGTCGCGATCGTGACCCCGGAGATCGGGTTGTTCGACGAACCGACCAGCCCCGCCATGTACCCGGCGACTGACGAGAACAGGAACCCGGCGAAGAACGCAAAGCCCACGCCGACCAACAAGGTCGCCAGATGGCGCGCGGAGCTGATGCCGATGGCGTCCTTGTCGACCACCATGAGGAATACGAAGAAGATCGGCACCGCGAGTGCGATCGTTCCCCACAACACGATGTGGATGGGGGTGTCGACCTCGGTCCGCGGAACGTCGCCGCCCGCGCCGCTTTTCGCCTGTCGCACTGCCGCGATCGACGACCGGATGCCGTCGCGGATGGGTTGGATCAGGGCGACGAGGGCCCAAAGGCCACCTGTCGCCATCGCGCCAACCCCCATATAGCGGATCTCTGCCGACCACACGGCCGCTGCGGCATCGAAGCCGGTCGCGTCGCCGACGATACGCGACAGGGTATCCGGATCCGCGGTGGCCATGAAGATCGGAATGCCGAACACCCACGAGATCACGCCACCGGCGAACACGAGGACAGCGATATTGAGTCCGACGATGTAGCCCACCGCGAGCAATGCGGGGCCGAGTTCGGACCCGATCCCGAACACGGACGCACCGGTGGTCATGGCGACGTCGACCTTGCTCGTGATCACCTTGAGTCCGGTCTGGCACAGCTTGACCACCGCGCTGGCGATGCCGCCGGCGGCGATCAGGCGCACGCCGCCGCCGCCTTCGCTGCCCGCCTTGAGGACCTCGGCGGTCGCGACGCCCTCTGGAAATTTCAGCCCCGCTTCGAGGATGAGCGCCCGCCGCAGCGGAATGGTGAACAGCACGCCGAGGATGCCGCCGCACAGCGTGATCAGCATCGTCGGCAAGAACTCGAAGTCGGCCCAGTAGCCGAGCATAATCAGCGCCGGCAGGGTGAAGATCGCGCCGGCCGCCAGCGACTCGCCCGCCGACGCCGCCGTCTGGACGATGTTGTTCTCCAGAATGTTGGACTGGCGGAACAAACGCAGCACGGCCATCGAGATCACGGCGGCGGGAATCGATGCCGACACCGTCATGCCGACTTTCAGCCCGAGGTAGGCATTGGCGCCGGCCATGATGGCCGACAGCAGCACGCCGAGCACGACGGCCTTGACCGTGATTTCCGGAAGCGTTCGGTCGGCCGGAACGTATGGCTTGACCGGCTCGGTGTCGGGGGGCGTCGGTTGCGTCATGTACAACTCCCTGCGCGCGCGGCGAGCGCATTGTACTCACCGGTCTCCGTTCGCAAAGCCGATTCCCCCAATTTCGGCCGGAACGCGCGGGGAGACGTCGGCGGCGCCGGCGGGGACGACACGGGCGCGCGCGCGACAGTCCGCCGGGGCCGTGCGGCCGGTGGCAGCGGGGAAAACGCCTCGGTCGACAGCGACGGCTCCTGCACCGCCGCAGCCGATCGGAGCGAGTGCAACGAGTTGGCGCGGTCGTGCGCGCGGCGGCCGGCGAGGGCGCTCGCGTCAGCGGGCCGCGGGCCGCCGGAGGTCGAAGGCCACCCGGAAGGTGACGTCGCGGTGGCCGCGCGGGGGGCGGGTCGCACGCCGAGCCGGCGGACGCCGGACCGCGGCGCGCCGCCGGGGATCGGCGGTGTAGACCCACTCCCACATCGTGCGCCCGCCAAACCGGATGCCCGGTACGCGCGCCGCGTTCTCCCACTCTTCGGCCGTCGGCAGGCGTCCTCCGACCGCCCGCGCATACGCGACCGCATCGGCGTAGGACACGTCGGTGACGGGGCGGTCCGCGGCGGCGGCGGGCGGCGCCGGTCGACCGAGCGCGGCGGCGAATTCGCCCGCGGTGACCGGCCGCCGGCCGATGTAGAACCACGGGGTGCCGTCCGGACGCGCGACGCCCATGGCCCAGTCGGGAACGGGCGGAGCGCTCGGTTCGGCATCGGGTGGCGGCGGAGCCGCGTCGGCCGAACGGGGCGCGGACAGCCGCGGCTCCGGCATCGGCCCGAACAGAAGCAGCCCGAGCCCGGTCGCGAACACCGCGGCCGACGCGACGGTGATCGCGACCAGCGCGCGGGATACGCGCGGACGCACGATCGACAGCGAGTCGGAGCCGGCGGGCTGCGCCGGCCCCGTGCGCTCCGCGGGCGCGTCGTCCGCGCCATCGCCGGCGCTCGCGTGCGGCGCCGCGGCGCCGAGGTCGCCGCCGGCCGGGGGGAGCACGGCGGGGCGCGCGACGAGCGGCGTGGGGGCCGCGCCGCGCTTGTCGCCGGTGTACGGCACGCGGTCCGCCGCGCCCTCGGCCTCGAGGCGCGCGATGATGCGCTCGAGTCGGCCCACGATGTCGCGAAACGACGGGCGGTCATCGGGCCGCTTGGCCATCATGTCCCGCGCGAGGCCGGCCAGTTCGCGGTCGGCGCTCGGGTTGTCGCGCGCGGCATCGGGTGGCGGTTCGCGCAGGTGTCGCGCGACGACCTTGAGATACCTGTCTTCGGCGGCGATGCCCGTACGGAACGGCGGCATCCCCGTGAGCATGAAGTACGCCGTGCCGCCGAGCGCGTAGATGTCGACTCGCGCGTCGATCGCCTCGCCGCGCGCCTGCTCCGGTGCGATGAAGTCCGGCGTTCCGACGACGACCCCCATGGCCGTGAGCGCCGGCTCGTCGCCGGGATCGATCGGTTTGGCGAGTCCGAAGTCGGTGACCTTGACGGAGCCGTCGGTCAGCCGCACGAGGTTCGACGGCTTGACGTCGCGATGGATGAGCCCGGCGGCCGCGGCCGCCTGCAGCCCCCGCGCTGCGTCGGCCAGCGCGCGCGCCGTCGGCAACGACGGCCACGGGCCACCGCGGTCGACGCTCGTGGCCAGGTCGATTCCATCGAGAAACTCCATCGCGATGTAGGGCCGGTCGTCGTAGTGGCCGATCGTGAACACCTGCACGACGTTGGGGTGCTGGATCGCGGCCACGGCGCGCGCTTCTCTACCGAAGCGCCGGCGCAGCTCGTCGTTGTCGCGATGTCGCGGCGACAAGATCTTGAGCGCGACCTTGCGATGGAGGTGTACGTCGCGAGCCAGGTAGACGTCGCCCATCGACCCGGCGCCGATGAACGCCTCGATGCGGTATTGGTCGACGACGGCTCCGGGGCTCAGCGCGGACACGGGGGTCAGAAGGGGGCGGCGTCGGGCGACGGGGCGCTCGGCGGCGGCTCGTAGTCGTCGTCGCGATGCGACAGGTTGTCGAAACGGGTGTAACGCCCCTCGAAGCGCAACTCGACGGTCGCGACGGGACCATGCCGGTTTTTGCCGATGATGACTTCGGCGATGCCCGGCCGCTCGCACGCTTCTTTCGAGTAGACCTCGTCGCGGTAGATGAACAGGATGAGGTCTGCGTCTTGCTCGATTGCGCCGGACTCGCGCAAGTCCGACAGCATCGGGCGCTTGTCGGCGCGCGATTCGAGGCTTCGGTTGAGCTGCGACAGCGCGAGCACCGGACAGTTGATCTCCTTGGCCAGCGCCTTGAGGCCGCGCGAGATCTCGGAGATCTCCTGCTCGCGGTTGGCGTTCTTGTGCAGATTCGTGCCGCGCATCAGCTGCAGGTAGTCGATGACCACGAGCGCGCGCGCGTCCCCATTGGGGAACAGCTCCCGGTTACCGACGAACCGTCGCGCCTTGGCGCGCACTTCGCGAACGCTGAGCGCGGGCGTGTCATCGATGTAGATCGGCGCCTTCGACAGGTTGTTCGCGGCGTAAGTGAGGTTCGTCATGTCCTGGCGCTGGAGTTGGCCGCGCCGCAGCAACGACGAGTCGATGCGCGCCTCCGAGCACAGCATGCGCTCGGCGAGCTGCGTCGACGACATTTCGAGCGAAAACACCAGTACGGGGATGCCGTGGCCGAGCGCGCAGTTTTGCACGATCGACATCGCGAGGGACGTCTTGCCCATCGCCGGGCGCGCGGCGAGGATGACCAAGTCGGACGGCTGCAGTCCCGCCGTTCGTTGATCGAGTTCGTGGTAGCCGGTCGGGATGCCAGTGATCCCATCGGTCGCGGCAAACCGGCTGTCGAGCGATTCGAACACGCTCTTGAGCAATGTCTTGATGTTCTTCGCTGCGCCGCGTTGCGTTCGCTGCGTGACCTCGAAGATGCGCGTCTCGGCTTCGTCGAGGTAGTCGCCGATGTCGCCGTAGTCGCCGTAGCCCTTGGCGGCGATCTCCGATGCGGCGAGCATCAGTTTGCGGGCCGCGTGTTTGTCCTGGACGATCTCCGCGTAGTGGGTGATGTTGTCGGCGGTCGGGACCGCGATGGCGAGTTCCGACAGAAACGCGAGTCCCCCGACGGCTTCGAGCTTGCCCGACGCGGCGAGTTCTTCCTCGAGGGTCACGGGATCGATCGGGCGCGCCTTGGCCTCGAGCGCGCGCATGGCGGCGAACACGGCCCGATGCTTCGGGTCGTAGAAGTCCTCCTCTTCGAGGGTGGCTAATTGCGTCAGCGCGTCGTTGCGCAGCAGGATGCCGCCGAGAACGGACTTTTCCGCGTCGAGGTTGTGAGGCAGGACTCGGCGTGAGGACGACACGCGCTGAGCTTACCCGGATCGGGGGCCGCGGAAACCCCCTGTGTGTTTCCTGTGGATGGAGCACCGCGCCGCCGCGCGCGGCGGCGAGCACGCGCGCGGCGGCGTCCATCGGCACCCGCGTCAGTCAGCCTGGGCGACGACCCAAAACTTGAGCGTCGCCTCGACGCCCGAGCCGACTTTGACGGGCACCTCGAACTTGCCGAGGGACTTGATTGGTTCAGGCAGCACGATCTTGCGGTGGTCGATCTCGATGCCCGCCACCGCGAGCTGATCGGCGATGTCTCGCGAAGTGACCGAGCCGAACAGCTTGTCGTCCTCGCCGACTCGGCGCTCGAATTTGAGCGTCATGCCGTTGAGGCGGTCCGCGATCGCCTGCGCGTCCGCGCGCTGTTTTGCGACGCGCCGCTCGATGGCCGCGCGATCGTGCTCGAGTTTGGCCTTGTTGCGGCGCGTCGCCGCGATGGCGAGGCCTTGCGGCAATAGGTAGTTGCGCCCGTAGCCGTTTTTGACCGTGACTACCTCGCCGGCCGAGCCGAGGTGTTCGATGTCCTGGGTGAGGATGACTTCCATCGGCATCGGGTTCCTCCTAGCGGCCAGTCGCCGTAAACGGCATCAACGCGATGATGCGCGACCGCTTGATCGCGAGCGCCAGCGCCCGCTGGTGCTTGGCACAGTTGCCGGTGATCCGGCGCGGCAGAATCTTGCCGCGGTCGGTGATGAAGTACTTGAGCGTCTGCGGGCTCTTGTAGTCGATGGTCACGTCCGCGTCGACGCAAAAGCGGCACACCTTGCGGCGGCGGCGGCCACCGAGCCGCAGGCGGGCCGCGCGGTCGTCACTGTCGCGGGCGGAACGATCGGCGTCGGTACGGGTGGCGGCTTCGCTCATGGCTCACTCTCCCTCGTTGTCGCTGGCGTTGGCGTCAACGTCGTCGTCAGTGTCGTCGTCAGTGTCGCCGGTGTCGTTGTCCAGATCGTCGTTGGACGCGGCGGCCAGCTCGTCGGCTTCGGGCTCGTCGGGGGCCTCGAAGGTTTCGGCCGCGCGCGCGTACGCTTCGTCGTCCATCTGAGACGGGCGCGCCTCCGGATCGACGTTCTCGTCGATCTTGACCGTGAGGTAGCGAACGACGGAGTCGAGCATGCGCAGATTCCGCTCGAGTTCGCGCACCAGCCCGGCGGTGCCCAGGTACTGCCAATACAGATAGATGCCGCGCTGATGTTTCGCGACCGGGTATGCAAGGCGGCGCTTGCCCCAGTTGTCCGCCAGCAACACCTTGCCGCCCTGGCCCTCGATGACGCTCTTGACGCGCTCGTTGACCTTGGCGACGCCGTCGTTGGCGGTGTCGGGATCGAGAATGAAGATCGTCTCGTATTCTCGTTGTTTGCCCGGCGCGTCGGCCAGGCTCTGGATGTCTGCCATCGGTGTCCTCCTGTGGATTGATCAGCCCGGAGTCGCCGGCAACGCGCTCCGAGCAGAAGGTGTCGCTACATCGCGTTGAAGCGGTTCATCGCATTGCGCACGCCGTCGGTGACGACCGCCTCGACCGCGTCCGCGGCGCGATCGGTGAGCGCGTCGACCTCCGGTTCGACGTCCGCCGGAAAGTCGCTCAGCAGAAAGTCTCGTACTCGTGGCCCGTGGTCCCGGTCGGGGCGGCCTACGCCGCAGCGGACGCGCTGAAACCCGTCCTCGCCGAGTTGTTCGAGGATCGACCGCAGGCCGTTGTGGCCGCCGTGACCGCCGCCCGACTTCACCCTCACGCGGCCAAACGGGAAGTCGATCTCATCGTGCACGACGACGATGCGCTCGGCTGGCACCTTGTGAAAGGCTGCCGCGCGTTGGACCGCATGGCCGCTGAGGTTCATGTACTGCATTGGTTTCAACAACAGGACGCGTGTATCGCGGATGGTTCCGGTCGCCAGCTGGCCGCCGTGTTTGTCGCGAAACCCGCCGATCCGGTGGCGTTCCGCCAGTCGATCGACGACACGGAAGCCGATGTTGTGCGGGGTTCGCTCGTAGCGGGGGCCGGGATTGCCCAGCCCGACGACGAGCCACACCGGTTACTCCTTGGCCGCTTCGTCCTTGGCTTTGCCCTCGTCCTTCTTGTCGGCTGGCGCGGCGTCGCTCGCTTCGGCCGCTTCGGCCGGCCCGGCGCCCTTGCCCTCCTCCTCGCGCGGCGCCACGCACGTGACGATCGCGAGTTTCGGCGACATGCCCGGTTCGACGCCTTCAGGGAAGTCGATGTCGCTGATGTGGAATACGTCGCCGATTTCGAGATTGGTCACGTCGAGCTTGAACTCGGTCGGGATCTTGTCGGGCGTGCACACGACGGTGATCCGGCGCAGCACGACGTTGAGGATCCCGCCGTCGACCACGCCCTTGGCCTTGCCGGTGAGTTCGATCGGCACTTCGACCTCGACCGGCTTGGTCGTATCGATTGCAATGAGATCGACGTGCTCGATTTCCCGGCGGAGCGGGTGGATCTGGGCGTCCTTGAGCATGGCCGTCAACGTCTGCGTGCCCTGGCCGTTTTCCACCGTCACCTGGATGACCGTGTTGCGCTTCTTGACCGGGTCGAGCGCGGCGCGCAACGCGCGCGGGCTCACGACGATGGGCAGCGGCGACTCGAGCCCGTGGCCGTAGCAGATGCCCGGGACGAGGCCCTGCGCGCGGTAGCGGCGGCTCGGGCCCTTGCCGAACTGGTCGCGCGCCGAAACGGTGAGTTTTCCGACTTCCATGGTGTTTCCTTCGCCTCTCTAGATGAACAGCGAGCTGATCGAGTCGCCGTGGTGGATGCGCTTGACGGCCTCGCCGAGCAGTCGGCTCACCGAGACCTGCTGGATCTTCGCGCACTGCTTCGCGTTGTCGCGCAGCGGGATCGTATCGGTGACGATCACCTCGGACAGCGCCGACGACTGGATGCGGTCGATCGCGGGCCCTGAGAACACGGGGTGGGACGCCGCGGCCGCGACGGACGCGGCACCGGCGTCCATGATCGCGTTGGCCGCATTCGTCAGGGTACCCGCCGTGTCGATGATGTCGTCGACGATGACACAGTGGCGTCCCTTGACGTCGCCCACGATGTTCATCACCTCGGACACGTTCGGCCCGCTGCGGCGCTTGTCGATGATGGCCAGGTCGCCCTTGAGGCGCTTGGCGTACGCGCGGGCTCGCTCGACGCCGCCGGCGTCCGGCGATACGACGACGCAGTCGCCCTCGTAGCGCGGCCGCAGGTGGTCGAGCATGACCGGCATGGCAAACAGGTGGTCGAACGGGATGTTGAAGAACCCCTGAATCTGGCCGGCGTGCAAGTCCATCGACAGCACGCGGTCGGCGCCGGCGGCCGTGATCAGGTCCGCGACCAACTTGGCGCTGATCGGCGTGCGCGGGCGGACCTTGCGGTCTTGTCGGGCGTAGCCGAAGTAGGGGACGACCGCGACGATCTGCCCGGCCGACGCGCGCTTGAGCGCGTCGATCATGATCAGCAGCTCCATCAGGTGCTGGTTGACCGGCGAGCAGGTCGATTGAACGATGAAGCAGTTGGCGCCGCGGACGTTTTCGCCGATCTCGACGTAGATCTCGCCGTCGGCGAAGTGGGTCACCTCGGCGCGGCCGAGCGGGATCTCGACGTACTGGCAGATCTGCTCCGCGATCGCGGGGTTGGCGTGGCCTGTAAAGATGCTGAGCGCCTTGAGCATGCGCGGTCTCCGGAACCCCGCCGACGGGGTAGAGGCGCGGATCTACACATCTACGCGCTCGGCGTCAACTGCTAAGGGGATCTCGCGGCGTTGGCGCGGCCGCCGGTGGGGGGCCGGCGCCGTCACGAGGCCGAGCCGTCGGCGTCGCTGCCCTTGGCGACGTGGCTTCCGGAGTCGTAACCGTCTGAAATCTGGAGGCCATGGGGACGTGCCGCGGCGCCGCCGGGGCCGAACTGCTGGATCACCCGCCGCAGCTCGTCGCGGCCCAGCGGCCTGGGGCTGGGGCGCTCCGTGTGGACCGCAAGGGTCTCGACGTGCACCGTCCGCGTCGGGAACGCGAACGACACGCCGAGTTCGGCCGCGAGCCGCATGATCTCGAGGTTCAGGTGCGTCCGCGTGCGCAGCTCGGCCGACCAGTCGGGCACGTCCATGAAGCAGTACAAGAAGATCTCGAGCGCGCTGTCGCCGAAGTCCCGGAACTCGACGAGATAGTAGTCCTTTCGCATTCCCGGCAGGCCGGCGATGATCGCGCGGACGCCCTCGCAAAACGCCTGGACCTTTTCCGGCGGCGTGTCGTAGGTCAGACCGATCGTCGTCTTGTACCGGCGGTAGCGGCGGCGGCCGTAGTTGTCGATCGACGCCTTGGTCATCTGGGCGTTCGGCACGGTGACCAGGGAGTCGTAGAACGTCCGCACGCGGGTCGTGCGCCATCCGACCTCCTCGACGACGCCTTCGACGCCGCCGATCACCACCCAATCGCCGATCTGAAATGGCTTGTCGATGAAGATGACCAGCGAGCCGAAGATGTTGGCGATGCTGTCCTGCGCGGCGAGGGCGAACGCCAGGCCGCCGAGTCCCAGGCCGGCGAGCAGCGACCCGACGTTCACGTTGAGGTTCTGCAAGATGAAGATGCCGCCGACGACGACCGCGAACACCTTCAGCACGCGGCGCAGCATCGGCACGAGTTGGTCGTCGAGCTTGGTGTCGGTCTCCGCCGCCTTGCTCGCGAGCCAGTCGCACAGGACATCGATGAGCCGGTAACCCAGCCACACGGCCGAGAACACGGCCAGCACTTGGGTCGCGATGCGCGCCGCCTGGCTGGTCCGCACCGAGAACTGCAGCCAGGGGAACATGACGTAGAACACACCGGCCATCGCGAGGCCGCCGATCGGCCGGTCGATGCGGGTAAACGCCTTGTCGATCCAGGGCACGTGCAGGCGGCCGAGCGTCCGGCCGACCCAGGTGCGGATGAAGTGGACGACGATCTTGCGCAGGATGACGCCGATCGACAGGATCAGCAGCAGTCCGACGATCTGCCAGGCCTCGATCGGGCCGATGCTGTTGCGCGTCCACGCGGGCAGGCGAGCGAGCAGCGCCGACAAAAACGGCGGCACCGCTTCGGCGTAGATCTCCTCGATCTGCCGGATGGTGCGCGGCGCGAACAGCCAGCGGTCCCCCTTCTTGACGATCTCGATGCGCCCGTCGTCGGGAAGGCGCCAGCGCCGGATCCCGGAATCGTCGCGATAGTCGGGGTCCTTCGGGATCGATTCGACGTCGATGTACAGCCCCTTCGCGTCGAGCGCGAGCTTGAGCTTGCGCGCCAGGTCGGGAAGCCGCGACGGGTCGGGGGCTCCGGTCGGGTCGAAACACGCGGCTGCCTGGGTTTCGTCCACGCGCGTGCCCGGCTGGACCCAGTACAGGAGCTGGAGCATCGCCTCGTAGGGCGTGGCGCACGTGCCTTGCACGTAGTCCGCTTCGGTCGCGCGCGTGATCTCGGAGACGCGGCGCCCGGGCGCGGGCTGCGCGGCGGGCGTGGGCTGCGCGGCGGGCGCGGGCTGCGCGGGCTGCGCCGGCGCGGCGGCGGGCGCGGGCTGCGCGGCGGGCGCGGGCTGCGCGGGCTGCGCCGGCGCGGCGGCGGGCGCGGGC
>RFGE01000006.1 GCA_003696105.1 Deltaproteobacteria bacterium
CACCTGTACAAGCGCAAGGGCGAGTACGCCAAGGCGGTGGCCGCGTACGAGCGCGCGGCCGACCGGCTGCGCAAGGATCCGGTGGTGTGGTCGAACCTCGGGATGGCGTACTACCGCAACGGCCAGCCCGACGACGCGATCCGCGCGCTGCGGCGCGCGTGCCGGCTCGACCCGGACAACCCGGAGATTCACGCGAACCTCGGCGTGATCCTGCGCCAGCAAGGGCAGGTCGACAAGGCGCTGTGGCATCTGGAGAAGGCCGTGCGGCTCGCGCCGAAGGAGGCGACCTACGCGAACAACCTCGGCATCGCCTACCGCCACGCGAAGCGGCTCGACGACGCCAAGCGGATGTTCGAGCGCGCCATCGAACTCGATCCGTCGCGCGCCGAGTACCATTTCAACCTCGGGGCGGTCCATCGCCGCAACGACGACGTCGACCTCGCCATCGCGAGCTACGAGCGGGCGCTGGCGATCGATCCGAACCACGCGGACGCGTGGTGGGACCTCGGCCACATGTACCGCAAGAACCACGACAACGATCGGGCGATCGAGGCGTTTCGCAAATACCTGGCGCTGATCGCCGGCAAGGACGCCAAGCGAGAGGCGTTCGCGCGCGAGCAGATCGAGGCGCTCGGCGGGTCGGTCGACGCCGGGGACGCCGGCGGCAAGTCGAAACCGCGCCGCAAGCGGCCGCGGCGCTGATCGGCGCCGGTCACAGCGCGTCGAGCGCCTGGTCGACGTGGCGGACCGGCACGAGCTCGAGGGCGGGCGTGCCGTCGAGCCGCTTGGCGTTGTGCGCCGGCACGATCGCGCGCGTGAACCCGAGCTTGGCCGCTTCCGCGAGGCGCAGCTCCGCGAGGTGGACGGCGCGCACTTCGCCGGCCAGGCCGACCTCGCCGAACACGACCGTGCGCGGGTCGACCGCGCGCCCCCGCGCGGACGACGCCACCGCGCACGCGACGCCGAGATCGATGGCCGGCTCGGCGAGCCGCACGCCCCCGGCGACGTTGACGAACACGTCCTGGGAGATCACGTCGCAGCCGGCGCGCTGGGCGAGTACCGCCAGAAGCAGCGACACCCGGTTGCCGTCGACCCCGGCTGCGGTGCGCCGGCCGACGCCCGCCGACGGCGGCGCGACCAGCGCCTGGACCTCCACGAGGATCGGGCGCGTGCCTTCGGCGCTGGCGACGACGACGGATCCGGGCGCACCGGCGGTGCGCTCGGCCAGAAACAGCTCCGACGGGTTGACGACCTCGGCGAGGCCGCCGGCGGCCATCTCGAACACGCCCAGCTCTTGCGTCGACCCGAAGCGGTTTTTGCTGGCGCGCAACACGCGGTAGGGACTGGCGCCCTCGCCCTCGAACTGCAGCACCGCGTCGACCACGTGCTCGAGCGTCTTCGGCCCGGCGATCGCGCCGTCCTTGGTGACGTGGCCGACGAGGATCGTCGGCACGTGTTCGCTCTTGGCGTAACCGAGCAGGCGCGCGGTGCAGTCGCGCACCTGGCCGACCGAGCCGGGAATCGACTCGAGCAGCTCGGTGTGCAGGGTCTGGATGGAGTCGACCGCGAGCACGGCGGGGGCGGCGGCGCGGGCCGCGGCGAGGATGCGCTCGAGGTGCGTCTCGGCCAGCAGCGAGATGTTCGGGTGGACCGCGCCGACTCGGCGCGCGCGCATCGCCGTCTGCGCGGCCGATTCCTCGCCGGTGACGTACAGCACGCGCGCTCCCTGCTCGGCGATGCCGCGCAGGGCCTGCAGCAGCAGCGTCGACTTGCCGATGCCCGGCTCGCCGCCGAGCAGGACGAGCGAGCCGGCGACGAGCCCGCCGCCGAGCACCCGATCGAGTTCGCCGATGCGGGTTGCGAGTCGCCGCTCCGGGTCGGCGTCGGCTACCTGATCGATCGCGATCGGTTGCGCGGCGGCGCGGCGCTCGGCCGCCGGCGCGCGCGGGGCGGTCGGCGCGGCCTCCTCGACGAGCGCGTTCCACTCGCCGCACTGCGGGCAGCGGCCGAGCCAGCGCGACTCGGTGTGGCCGCACGCCTGGCACACGTAGATGGCCCGTCGAGTCGCCTTCGCCATGGCCGGACCTTAGCCGTCGACTCCGACACTGGCCGGCGCGGGCCGCCGGCCGCCGCGCCAGGGCGTCAGAACGTGACTACGAGCCGGGTCTGGAACGTCTGGGCGGTTTCGGCGTCGCCGACGACCTTGCGGCCGTTGACCGATTCTCCGGTGTAGCCGAGGTCGGCCGGGTGGTCGAGGGCCGACAGCGGGAACAGCACACCGTACGAGACGCCGGCGAAGAAGTTGCCGTTCTGGTAGCCGAGGTCACCGTCGAGTTCGACGCCGTACATCGCGCCGTTGCCCGGGGTCGCCACCGGCCGGTGCGCGAAGCTCCACACCGCCTGGCTCTTGAAGGTGAACCGGTCGGTCAGGTCGTAGCGCAGAGTCGGCTTGAAATACAGTGCGTTGGTGACGGTACCGATCAACTCGCGGAACAGGATCAGGTCGACCTCGTAATCGAAGTCGAACCGGAAGGCGTTGATCGACAGGTCGCCCTCGCCCGGCAGCGCCTTCGCGCGCGTGACGTTCGTGCGGCCCATCGGCTCGTTGTCCCACTCGTCGCCGCTGGCGAAACCGGTTTCCAGACCGAGGGTGAGGTCGTCGTCCAGCAGCCGGTAGGTGAGGCGCGCGACGCCACCGAACTGACGGATGGTGAACTCCTGGTCGTCGTCGATGGCCAGCGACGACGATACGTCGTCGAGCTGCTTGATCGTGCCGAACACGCCGACCGCCTCCGCTTCGATCTGGAGCCGCTTGTAGGCGAGCTTGAACCAGACGTCGGGGATATAGGCGCGCGCGCCGCGGTAGGCGTACTCGCCCGTCGGCGCCTGGCCGATGGTCGTGCCGTTTTGGTCGTAGTCCTGTTTGCGCCACACGAAGTAGGTGCCGTAGTTGAGCGCAAGCTCGCCGGCTTCGCGGCGGTCGGCGAACTGCTCGGGCGAGTCGAGTCGAGCGAGCACGACGATCCACTGATAGACGTCGTCGCTGTCGTCGAGGTCGAACGGCTGGCCGTCGAACCGGTTGCGGTAGGCGTCGGTCTGTGCAGTGGTCGGCGCCACCGATGGCCAGTCGGTCGCGATCGCGACGCGGAAGTTGGTCCCGGGGATCATCGTGCCGAACATCAGCCGATCGGCGGTATCGCCGTAGTCGCTGTCGAGGTCGTATTCGCCGCTGAACGGGTCCGCCCCCCCGGCGTTGGCGAGGATGCCCATGCCCCAGTGCGACGGCATGCGCCCGAACTTGAGCAGGCCAAGCGGCGTCATCACCTCGGCCCACGCGCGCTTGACGACGATCGCGTCGCGATCCAGATTGCGGCCGGCCTGGGCCGGGGCGCCGCTGGGCGAAAACGCCTCGATCGGGATGTACTGCGGCGGCGGCGAGCCGTCGGCGAGCAACCCGTCGGGCGTCGAGCCGAGGACGAAGTTGTCGTAGATGTCCACCTGAAAGTGGACCGACGATTTTTCGTCGATGTGGACGACGGGCTCGAGGCGCAGCCGGATGTTGGAGGACCGCAGCGATTCGCGGCAGGCGTCGCCGCCGCCCTCCGCGTCGGCGTCGCAGCCCAACGGGTTGGGGAACGGCGCGCCGAAGTTGGGCGTGTCGAGGAAGCCGAGGTCCAGCTTCTTGAACCAGTCCGTGCGCAGGCGAAAGTACCCGTCGAGTTCGAACAGCTGGAACTTCTTGCCGTCGTCCTTCGGCGGCGGCAGCACCGGGGTCGTCGGCAGCGCGCCCGGCACCTTCGGCGCCGGCTCGGCGACGCCTTTCGGTTTGGGCAGGCCTTCGCCGCCGGGAGCGCCCGGCTGCGGGATGCCGCCGCCCGGCTGCACCTGGGCGCGCGCCGGTGCGGCCGTCAGGGCGAGGGCGGCCACGCCGGCCACCAGCGCCGGGGGCAGGCCCGTGCGAACCCGAGCTACCGCGTGCAACAATCGCGAGGTCATTGTTCCTCCGCAAGGAAAACAGCAGGCTACGAAGCTCGCGGACTATACGCACGAGCTCGCGAACCCGTCAAACCGTGGAGCTGTGCCAACAAACGACCCGCGCGCGGGCAACCGCGTTGCCTGCGGCGTGTGCCCAACTCGCCGTGGTCCCTCGTGCTACGGAGACTCTGGTGCGGTGGGCCGGTCTGGCGGCCGCGCTCGCGATCGCGTGTTCGGCCGGGCCGCGCCGGGCCCCGGCGCCGCGGTCCGCATCGCGTCCGCCTCCGCGCCCCGACGCGGTGGCCGGCGCGGTGGCCGGCGCGGTCGTCGGCCAGATGTGCCCGGAGGCGGCGGGCGGCCGACCGGCGGTGTTGCCGCTGGTGATCGCAGGGACGCGGTGGACGACCGACCCGTCGGCCGTGTCGCGTGCGGTCGCGCGCGGCGAGGTGCGGGCATTTGCGGTGTTCGCGTGGGACGGCCGGCGCGCCGGCGTGTTCCGCGTCGCGGGCGCGGCGGACGTCGGGCTGGCTCCGCGCGTCGCGCTCGGCTCGTACGCCGGCGGGTCGCCGTGCGCGGCGCCCGCGCGGCCGGGCGACCCGGCGCGCGACATCCCGGAGTGCGCGGCGGCGCTGGCCGGGTGCGGGTTGGCGGTCGCCCCGCTCGAGCCGGGCGGCGGTTACCGCGCGCGGCCGTTCGACGAGGTGGAGCCGCCGCCGCGCGCCGCGGTCGGCGGTGCGTGCGCTGCCGCCGGCCAGCTCGTGGTGGACATCGACGGCGACGGCCACCCGGAGGTGTTTCGGCTCGCCGACGTGCTCGCGGGCGGCTCGTTCGCGGACGAATGGGGCGCGGCGGCCGCGCCGGCGCGGCGGTGCGAGCCGCGGTTCGCAATCCGCGGGATCGCGGGCGGGGACGGCGAACGCCTGGACCTCGTCGGCGTCGTGGACGTCGACGGCGATGGCCGCCGCGAGGTGGTGCTGGCGCTCGACCGCGACGGCGGCGGCGAGTGGGCGGTGTATTCGGCCGCGGCGACGCCCGCGCGGCTCGAACTCGTCGGCCGCGCCGCGCCGTTCCCGCGCCACCCCTGACCGGATGGCACCGCGTGGGTGTAGTTGCATCTGATCGCGCGATGCCCGCCGTCAACGCCGGCCGCGCGCTGGCGGCGTCGGCCCGGCGTCCGCCGCGGCCGCCGGATCGGGACACGGACGACACGCGCCCGCGTCGGCGGCGGCCGGCGCCGCGGCACCGCCGAACAGCAGCGCGCCGAGCACCATGCCGACCGCGAGCGACGTAGCCGCCAGCAGCGCCGGCAGTGTCCACGGTGCGCGGTCGGCCCACCCGCCGGGCGGCCGCAGTCGCGACCGCGTCGCCGGCCGGGTGTCGCCCGCCACGACGGCACCGGTCCCATCGCGCACCGGGGTCGCGCCCGTCACCGCCGAGTCGAGTGCGCCGAACGGACCCACCGGCGACGCCGGGCTCGTCGGCACTTGCTCGAACCACGACTGAGCCGCCTGTTCGAGTTCGGGTTGCGGCGGCAGTGGTGCGGGCGTGGGCTCGGCCGGCACCCGATGGATCTGCGAGGTCGGCGCGCTGTCCGGCGTCTCGTCGCGCGCGCCGATCGGACGGCGGCCCAGCGCGCGAGGGATGTGCTGGACCGTGGGGCGGTGGTCATCCGGCAGCAACTGCTCCGCCGGGGGCAGCGGCTCGACGCGGGTAGGCCCCCATAAATCCGAGTCGGATCGCCGCTCGGCGGTCGCGGGAGTGCGGGCGCTCAGTTCGCGCAGCCGGTCGAGCATCGCGCGCTGGCGCGCCGCGATCTCCTTGTCGTCGGGGCGCTTTTTGTCGCTCGCCACGTGATCCGCGTTCAGGATAAACTGACGATGGAGCCTTCTTATGCGCGTTCATCCTAGCTTATCCTGTCGGGGACGGGGGCCTCGTCGGTTGGCGTTTGCGCTCGCCGCGGCGGTGGCCGCCGCCGCATGTGGCGACGACACCGGGCTGCTCATCGAGGTGAGTCGCGACGCGGCGACGACCCCGCCGGCGATCGACCGCTTGGAGTTCTTCATCGGCCGGGCGGGGCCGACCGGCACGTACATCCAGGATGCGCAGCGGCTGCCGCCGATCGATCTGGCGGCCGGCCGCGATCTGGCCGTCGATCCCTATGCGCTGCTATTGCGGCCGGCCGACGCGATGCGCGGGACCGACGCGGAGGTGATGGTGGCCGTGATCGGGACCTCCAGGGGGGAACGCGTGGGGTTCGGGCGGTTGGACGGCCCCGTGTCGTTCGCGGACGGGAAGGTGCTGCGGTGGCAGGTCGTCCTGCGCGGCGGCGGCGACTACGACGTATCGGACACGGGATGTCTCGTCTACGACGAGGCGGTGATCGCGCCGCCCGACGATATGGACTGCGACGGCGATCGCGCCCCGGCCGACTGCGACGACTCGAACCCGGACGTCGGCCCGTCGGCGCCGGAGCGCTGCGACAACGATGTGGACGACAACTGCAACGGCCAGGTCGACGAGGAGGTCGACGGCGACGGCGACGGCGTCACCAATTGCGACGACTGTGACGATACCAACCCCGATGTGCATCCGGGCGCGGACGAGGTGTGCGACGGCCTCGACAACGACTGCCGCGACGGTTGCGACGCGGAGTTCGACGCGGACGAAGACGGCTTTACGGTGTGCGGCAGCAAGATCGAGGACGGCGGCGCGTCGTGCGAGCCGCCCAAGCTCGAACGCGTCGACTGCGACGATCGCGACGGCGACGTTCACCCGGGCGCGGACGACGACTGCGACGGCGTCGACAACGACTGCAATGGCGTGTGTGACGACGGGTGGGATCCGGATATGGACAACTACACCGAGTGTGGTTCGCGCGTCGACGTGTGCGACGGCACTGACGACGCATCCCGCGACTGTATGCCCGAAGACGGCGACGTGTACCCGGGCGCACCGGAACGGTGCAACGGCATCGACGACAACTGCGACGGCGAGCCGTACGCCGAGTCGTCGCCCTGCTACGCGAGCGCGACGACCGAGGAGGGCGAGGCGGTGTGCGTGGTCGGCGTGCGCGCGTGCGACGACGCGCCGGGCGGCGCCGGATGGGGCGAGTGCGCGATCGAGGGCCGAGTGGACGACCCGGCGTTTCACGTGCCGATCGAACTGTGTGCGGCGTACGACGCGTGCGACGCCGCCGATGTGCCCGACCCATTTGACTGCGCCAATGAGATGGGCGCGGATCGCACCGTCGCGTGTACCGTGGCCGTCGCCGACGCTGGCGAGCCGGCCCTGTGCCCGAAGACGTACGCGCCGGTGCCGCGCGGCGACAGCCCGGGCGGCTGCGAATGGCAGATCGTAGGCGGCGCGCGGCAACCGCACTGGCAGGTGGGCCTGTCTCCCTTGGTGGGCGATGCGCCACCGGCCGGCCCGACGGTCGTGGCGACCGATGCGTGCGCCGTGTGGTTCCACGTGATCGACGCCGTCGACGCGCCGCCGCAGGCGGGTGCGGTGATGCTGCACCACGTGAGCGCACAAGCGGGAGACGTGCTCATCCGCGTGCTGCTGCACCCGGAGGTCGTCGCCGACTGTCCCGACCCGGGGCTCACCTGCGACGCGCCGCTGTTGCCGGGGCCGTAAAGCGCGGGCGCGGCGGGCTTTCGCCGGCGACCGGTCCGCTGCTACCCTCGCCGCAGTGGGGGAGATCGAACGGGACATCGGGCAGCTGCTGTGGGTCGGTTTCCACGGGGCCGCGGCGCCGTCGTCGCTCCGCGACGCGATCGCGCGCGGCGAGGTGGGGGCGGTCGTCGTGTTCGCCCGCAATTTGGCGGTGGCCGACGAGTGTCTGGACGTCGACGCCACGGTGGACCTCACCGAATCGATCCACGGGGCGGCTGCGGCGGGCGCGCCTCCGCCGTTGATCGCGGTCGACCAGGAGGGCGGCCGGGTCCAGCGGGTGCGCGCGCCGGCGACGCGGTGGCCGGCGATGTTGTCCTTCGATCGCCTCGATCCCGCCGAGGCGCGCGCTCTCGCGGGGGCTGTCGGCGAGGCGCTCGGCGCCGAACTGGCCGTACTGGGGTTCGACGTGGACTTCGCGCCCGTGCTCGACGTGCACACCAACCCCGATAATCCGGTCATTGGGGACCGCGCGTTCGGCACGGACCCGGGTTCCGTCGCCGATCGAGCGCTCGCGTTCGCCGCCGGGCTCGAGCGCGCCGGTGTGGTGCCGTGCGGCAAGCACTTTCCCGGGCACGGCGATACGTCGACCGACAGCCATCTCGAGTTGCCGCGCGTCGACCACTGCATCGACCGGCTCCGCGCGGTGGAACTGGTTCCGTTCGTTCGAGCGGCGCGCGCTGGGATGCCGATGTTCATGACCGCGCACGTGGTGTTCGCCGCGGTCGACGACACGGCGCCCGCCACCCTGTCGCCCCGCGTTCTGCGAGAGGTGTTGCGCGGCGAGGTGGGCTTCGACGGCGTGGCGCTGAGCGACGATCTCGACATGCGCGCGATCCGCGACCACTTCGGTGCCGCCGAAGCGGCGGTGCGCGCGATCGAATCGGGGTGCGATGCGCTGCTCCTGTGCGCCGACGAGGACGCGCAGGCCGCCGCCCGCGAGGCACTCGTGCGGCGGTCGCGCGACGACGCCGCGTTTCGCGCGCGCGTGGCCGAGGCCGCCGCCCGCGTGCGCGCGCTGCATCGGCGGTTGCCGGCGCCGGGGCGGGCGAGTGCGGCGCGCGCCCGCGAGGTGCTCGGCTGCGCGCGGCACCGTGAACTGGCGGCCCGCCTCGGTGGCGGCGGCGGTGGCTGACGCGCGGGACGAATTTCGCGGCACCGATCGGTTCGCGATCGAGGAGCGCATCGGCACCGGCGCGACGGGGGTCGTGTACCGCGCGCGCGACAACGAGCGCGGTCGGACGGTCGCGCTCAAGCTGCTGCGGCGCTACGACCCGCTGGCGCTGTACCGATTCAAGCAGGAGTTTCGCGCGCTCGCGGACGTCACCCACCGGAACCTCGTCAATCTGTACGAGCTGGTCAACGCCGGCGACGAGTGGTTCTTCACCATGGAACTGGTCGAGGGCGAGGACTTTCTGACCTACGTGCGCGGGGTCGAGGGGGAGCGCGCGACCGCAATGTCCGAGTCTGCATCCGTGCACGAGGAACAGACGGCCGAGACGTTGTCCCTGGTCACCGTGCCGGCTGGCGCGATGGCGACCGCGACCGCGGCCGACGGGATGCCGCTCGGCGCGGTGCGCGTTGCGCCGCACATTGCGCCACCGGTGATCGAGCGGGGCCAGATCGAGCGGCTGCGCGACACCCTCGCACAGCTGGTCGACGGGCTGCGCGCACTGCACGCCGCCGGCCACCTACACCGCGACGTCAAGCCGTCCAACGTGTTGGTGACGGCGGCCGGACGGGTGGTGATCCTCGATTTCGGAGTCGTCGCGGAACTCACGCCAGCCGGAACAGGCTTGCGCGAGGGCCGCGTCGTCGGGACGCCCGCGTACATGGCGCCCGAACAGGGCGCGGGCGATGACGTGACGCCCGCGTCCGACTGGTACAGCGTCGGCGTCATGTTGTACGAGGCGCTCACCGGACGGCGCCCGTTCGTCGGCCCGGCGCGCGACGTGATCGCGGCCAAGCAGCGCCGCGATCCGCGGCCGGTCGCCGAGCTAAACCCCGACGCCCCGCGCGACCTGGCCGCGCTCTGCATGGATTTGCTGTCGCGCGACCCGAACCGGAGGCCGGGGCCGGAGGAGATCCTGGTCCGCGCGGGGCGCGCCACGCGGGCGAGCCAACCTCGCGTCGCGCGGACGACCACGGCGCCGGTGTTCGTGGGGCGAGCCGGTCACATCGAACTGTTGCGGTCCGCGTTCAGTGCGGTCGCTGCCGGCGCGACGCGCACCGCGTTCGTCCACGGCAGCTCCGGCGTCGGTAAAACGGCACTCGTCAACTACTTTCTCGACGAGCTGCGTGCCCGCGGCGACGCCGTCGTGCTGACCGGCCGTTGTTACGACCGCGAGTCCGTACCGTACAAGGCGCTCGACGACCTGATCGACGAACTCAGCCGGTACCTCGTCGACCTGCCGCGACGCGCGGTGTGGGATCTGATGCCACCGGACGTCTACGCGCTCGCGCGCCTGTTCCCGGTGTTGCGGCGGGTCGAGGCGATCATGGGGGCGTCGCGTCGAGATCTGGACGCACTCGAGCCGCACGACCTGCGGAGGCGCGCGTTCGATGCGCTGCGCGAGCTGCTGGTTCGCCTCGGACGGCAGCAGCCGCTCGTGCTGTTCATCGACGACATCCAGTGGGGAGACGTCGACAGCGCCCGCTTGCTCGCACACGTCACTCGGCCGCGCCGCGCGCCGCGGGTGCTGTTGATCGGCGCGTATCGCCGCGAGGATGCCGCCGCCAGCCCGCTGTTGCGCGCGCTGTTGCCGACGCAGGGAGCGGCGCTGTCGTTGGCGGTCGAGCCGCTGTCGCCGCAAGAGACCGAACAGCTTGCGCTGTCGCTGCTCGGCGGCGACGGCGAAGTCGCCGGCCATTTGGCCCAGTCGATACGGCGCGAAGCAGGCGGCAACCCGTTTTTCGTGCACGAGGTCGTCAGCTGGATCCGCAGTCAGGACGATCTCACGTCGATCGGCCACAACTTGACGCTCGATCAGGTGCTCGCCAGCCGGGTTGCCGAGCTGTCGCCGCCGGCGCGCGGCCTGTTGCGCGTCATCGCGGTGGCCGGGCGTCCGATCGCGCAGGCGGTCGCAGCGCGCGCGGCGCGGCTCGGTGTCGACGATGCGGTGGCGCTGGGCGAACTGCGGGCGGCCAACCTCGTTCACGCGCGCGGCGCGCGCGATCGGGACGCGATCGAGTGCTTTCACGATCGCGTGCGGGAGGCGGTGCTCTTGTCGATGAGCCCGGACGAACTGCGCGACACGCACGCGCGGTTGGCCGAGGTGTACGAGGCGACCGGCGAAGGCGATGCGGAAGCGCTGTCGATCCACCTCGAACATGCCGGCGACGTGCGCCGCGCGGCGGACTACAGCGTGGAGGCTGCGGAGGCGGCCATGGCCGCGCTCGCGTTCGAGCGCGCGGCACATCTGTATCGCCGCGCGCTCGCGCTCGCGAAGCCGCGCGGCGAGGCGCGCGCGGCGCTGATGGCCCGGCTCGGCGACGCGCTCGCGCACGCCGGCCGGCGGTCCGAGGCGGCGGACATTTACCGCGAGGCCGCGCAGCTATCCGGGGCGGCCGCCGACCGGATGGAACTTGCGAGCCGCGCCGCCGAGTCGTACTTGTGGAGCGGTCACGTCGACGAGGGCATACGCGCGCTCGAGGGGGTGTTGACCGAAGTCGGCGTCCGCATGCCGCGCACGCGGATGGGCGCGACATTGTCCTTTCTCGCTCGGCGCGCGTGGGTGCGCGTGCGCGGTCTCCGGTTTCGCGAGCGCGACCCGTCGTCGCTGTCGCCACACGTGCTCGGCCGCCAGAACGTATTGTGGGCGGCGGCGGTCGGGTTCGCGATGTGCGATCTGCCGCTCGGGATGGACTTCCAGGCGCGCCATTTGCTGAGTGCTCTGTCTCTCGGCCAGCGGCGCGAGGTAGCGCGCGCCCTCGCGGTGGAGGCGTCGTATCGATCGTTGGCCGGGCGCAAGGCGGTCGCGCGCGCCCGGCGGATCGCCGACCGCGCCATGCAGATCGCCGAGGATCTGGACGACCCGATGCTGGTCGCATGGGTCAACGGCGCACACGCGATCGCGTCGTATCAGGTCGGTGAGTTTCGCGACGCGCGGGACCGCGCCGAGCGCGCATTGGCGCTGCTGGCCGGGCGTCACGGTGCATCGTACGAGGCGGCCGTGCTGATCCAGTACCGGCTGTGGTCGCTGTACTGGCTGGGCGAGTGGCGCGAGATGAGCCGTACCGTTGCGTCGGCGCTGCGGGACGCGCGCGAACGCGGCGACCGCTATTCCATGACCAATCTGGCGATTGGCGTGCCCAATGCCGCGTGGCTGGTGCGCGACGATCCAGCCGAGGCGCTGCGCGTGTGTCGCGACGCGATCGAGCGGTGGTCGCGGCCAGGATTCCACCTGCAACATTATTGGGAGTTCCTGGCGACGTTGCACGCGTACATCTATGCGGGCGACGGCGCGCGCGCGGCCGCGCTCGTCGCGGATCGCTGGCGAGCCGTGGCGCGCGCGCATCTGTTGCGGGTGTCGATGGTGCGCGCCGAGGCGAGCCACGCGCGGGCGCGAGCCCATATCCTGGCGGCGGCGTGCGGGATCGACCGCGACGCGCACCTCGCACAGGCCGAGCGGATCACGCGGGCGATGGAACGCGAACGCCTCCGCGCCGTCGACGGCTTGGCGATGGTGCAACGGGCCGGGATCGCGAGCGTGCGCGGCGATGCGGACGCGGCGCTGG
>RFGE01000007.1 GCA_003696105.1 Deltaproteobacteria bacterium
ACTGCCGCCAAGAAGACCGCGGCGAAGAAGACCGCGCGCAAGACCGCCACGAAGAAGACTGCCGCCAAGAAGACCGCCACGAAGAAGACCGCGCGCAAGACGGCCACGAAGAAGGCCGCGGCCAAAAAGGCCGCCGCCAAGCGCAAACGCCGCAACTAGCTTGGCCTTCCCCAAGTGGCCGGCTCGCGCGCGTCGCGAGCCGGCATTTTTTTCGGTCGGCGCACTCGCCCGTCGCTTCCAGACGCTGGAGGGGCCGCATTCACGGCACCGTTGATCGAGCGCGTCGGGCGGCGACCGCACCGGACCCGCCGAAATGTACGGCGCGGAGTCGGTCGCGCCGCAACCCCCGGCGGGCCGTGTCCCTCACCGGCCGTCCGACCGCGAGGAGCGCTGCGAACAGTCGGCGCGGTCAGGGGCGGTCTGCGCCGTCGGGCGCCGGCGCCGCGCCCGACGACGGCGGACGCGGCTCGCAGTGGTACATGTCGAGCAGAACGAACCGGGTTGCATCCGGACACCGGATCTCGAAGCGGTCGACCGGATGCAGGTCGGGTTCGCCCGGCGCCAGCGGGCGGCGCGTGCGCACCTGGTCGGCCGACCGCGCGTAGTCGTCCGGCCCGCGTCGCGGAGAGCGGTAGCCGGCGATCCCGAGCCGGCGAACGCGGGGTCGTTCGCCGGACGCGCACCGCACGGCGGCGAGGTAGGCCCGCTCGCCGGCCGGCTCGCAGACTTCGGCGACGCCCGTGAGTCCCGGCGCCTCCGCGTCCTCCCCGCGGCCTTCGCTCGACGCCGGCGCCGCGTCGCCCGCGGGCGCGCTCCCCGCGCCCGCGTCGACGGGCGGCTCCGCCGTTCGACTGGTAGGCGCAGGCGCAGGCGCGGCGCGCGGTCCGCACGCGGCGACGAGGCAGGCTGCGAACCAGAAGACGGCGCCGGCGATTCCGATGGATTGGGCTCGCATGGTAGGCTTTCGGTGGCGTATGCGCGTATGCCCTCGCTGTCGCGCAGAGTACTCCGGCTCGGAGCGCTTCTGCTCGCGTGACCAAAACGTCCTCGTCGAGCAAGTTGACATCGACCGGATCGGGACGCAAGTCGGCAACTATTTCCTGCTCGACATCCTTGGCCGCGGGGGCATGGGTACGGTCTACAGCGGCGAGCACGTCTACATCGGCAAGAAGGTCGCCGTCAAAGTCCTGCACCACCGGTTCGCGAAGTACGAGGAGGCGATCCAGCGGTTCTTGCGCGAGGCGCGCGCCGCATCATCGATCAACCACCCCAACATCGTCGACGTCACGGACTTCGGCCCGCTACCCGACGGCGGCGTGTTCTTCGTGATGGAGTACCTCGAGGGCACGAGCCTCGAGGACATGATCGAGCGCGAAGGCCCGATCCCGCTGCACCGCGCGCTCAACATCGCGAACCAGATCGCGCTGGCGCTCGCAGCCGCGCACGACCAGGGGATCGTCCACCGCGATCTCAAGCCTGAGAACATCATGCTGATCGAGCGGCCCGGCCGACGCGAGATCGTCCGCACGCTGCCCGAAGGCGGCAACGGCCCGCCGCGCTACGTCGTCGAGAAAGAAAAGAAGTACGACTTCGTCAAGCTGCTGGACTTTGGCATCGCCAAGGTGCTCGCCGTTCAGGGCGAAAACCTGCCGGGTCAGACCATGCAGGGGGCGGTGTTCGGGACTCCCGAGTACATGTCGCCCGAAGCGGCCCGCGGCGACCCGGTCGACCACCGCGCCGACATCTACTCGCTGGGCGTGATCCTGTTCGACATGCTGTGCGGCCGGCCGCCATTCGAGGCCGAGGCGGCCGCCGACGTGCTGTCGATGCAAATCCACAATCCCGCGCCGTCTCCGCGCGCGACCAATCCACACGTCGAGATCACGGAGGCCGCGGAGGCGCTGATCTTCAAGGCGATGGCCAAGGACCCGGCGCAGCGCCACCAGTCGATGGACGAGTTCCGCGAAGAGTTGCAGTTCTGCTACGGCTCGATCGCGTTCAAGCGGCACGCCGCGGCCATCGTCGGCGACACGCCGCCTGGCCCGCAGAGCCGGCAAAAGCGGCTCACCGACGAGTTGTCCGAGTGGATGGCCGACGCAGAGCAGCCGCGCCTGTCCCCGGAAGAAGCGCGCATGGTCGCGATCGTCAACGCCGCCGAACAGGTGTTCGCCGAAGCGCTGCCCCCGGAGGAGCAGGAGCGCCTCGCCGACGCCCTCGACCGCGCACTCGAGGACGACGACTGACGCCAACGCACGCCGCCCGCACCCGTGCGCACGGCGGCGAACACACCCGTGAAGCGGCGCCGCGCGCGGTCGTCGTACGGGGGCGTCTATCGGGTGGCGACGGCCGGTGCCCGACGAAGCCGCGCCAACTCGGCATCGACCTCGGCCGCGCCTTCCCCGGTGGCGAAGTAGCGCTCGAGCGCGCGCGCAAGCGCGTCGCCACCGGGGACGTCGCGCAGCCCCGCCGCCGGCGGTGTGCGGTCGCGCCGCCACGCCCGCTCGAGCACCTCGATCCGCCCGAGCGGCACCCGGCGGATTTCGGCGGCTCCGACCCACCACGCCACGACTGCCGCCGGAGCGGTGAACAGATCCGTCGGGTCGACGACGACCGCCGCGTGAAAGCCGGCGGCGCCGAGCGCCGCGGCGACGGCCGCCGCCGCCGCCGGACACAGCTTGATCGCGACCATCAACCCGAGGGTGCCGGCAATCGCAAGCGCCAGCTTCCACCGGCGAAGACTGAAATCGACCGGGGCCCCGAGCCGCGCGACCGCCAACGCGGCCGTGTCCGCCACCGCGGTCGATAGTAGTGGAAAGAACACGAACCCCATCGCGTCGCTCAGCTTGCCGGTGACCCACGCGGGCAGCAGACCGCTGCCCTTGAGCGCGTGGTCGTTGACCGCCAACAGCGCGAGCGCCGCCAGCGGAACCGGGTGCAGAAACTCGCCGGCCGGCAGCGCGCGCCGGCCAGCGCCGTCGTCGCCCGCCAGCATGGTGCGCAGCCGCCACACGTCGCGAGCATAGCAGACGCGTGAGGACCGGCCCGCCACCGCCCCGCACGCGCGGGCGGGTTGCGTATACTGCGCGCCGTGGCTGACACCGACGACAAGGCACGCAAGGCCGCCGAGAAGGCGGCGCGCGAGCTATTCGAGCGCGCCATGCAGACCATCGACGAGGGCGCGTACAAGTTCACGTCCCGCCTGCGCGGCCAGACCGGCGTCATCATGGACGAGTTGGTCGACCCCGAGGGCGAAGCCGTGGCCAACCTCGCCGACCTCGAGGGCGATGCCGGCGCGCTCGCGCTCGCCGCGCCGATCGACCTGATCACGTTCGAGACGTGGCTGTTCGGCCAGATCGGCGATCAGGAGGAACTGGACCTCGATATCAACTCGCACCGCGAACACTGGATCAACTTCGGCTCGTGGATCGGCCAGATGCTGAAGGCGCGCCACGGCGGCCACTGGCTCATCCCGAGCGACGACCCGCACACGTGGCGCATGGGCTTTTCCAAGATCCTGCTCGAAACGGCGCCGTTCGCGTTCGCAGAGGCGCTGCTGCGGTCCGGGCCCGGCGCCGCCAAACAGCTGATCTCGGAGATCGAGCGCCTGCGCAAGTTGCACGAGGAGCAGGCCGAAAAGGACGGCGGGCCGATCGACCGGTTCACCGCACAGCACTACGTGCGGCTGCACACGATTCCGCTCGGCCAGTGGATGGTGATGGATTTGAAGGCGCTCGAACGGCTGTGGAATCGCGCGACGACCCGCGACCTCGCCAAGCAGGTGCGCGTCCACGGCAAGAAGCTCGGCGAACGCAACGCGCCGTTCATCGACCAAATCGTCGGCGCGCTCGAGCAACTCGATCCGGACAAGCCCGCCGGTGCGCAAACGGTCGACCGCGGCCTGTTCGAGGCGATCGCCCAGATTATCGGGCTCCGGCGCACGACGGCGCCGGTTGCGATCGACGTGATCGAAAAGTTCGTGCTGCCGGCGATTCACATGGGCGTACCCGACCAATTTCCGCCGCTGGATGCGGACGACTTGGCTGCGCTGCGCAAGGGTATCGAGCTATTCGCGCTGTTCATCGAGGTCACGCCGTTCAAGTATCCGGCCGACGACGATGGGTTCTTGGGAATCATCCCGAAGGACGAACTCAGCTCGCCGTATCGCGACCGCACCAACCTGGACGTCGGCAAGGGCGACTGGGTGATCGTCAACCCGAAGCGGTTCAAGCGAATGCTGCTCGACTTCGACAGCAAACGAATGCTCGACAAGTACGACGAATTCGTGCGCTACGTGCGCGCGAACCCGAAGGCGCCGCGCCGCCGCGACGACGGCCGCTTCCTTGCCGAGACGGTCGTCAACGCCATCGCGGACTTCCGCGCGTGCGTCGTCGCGGCATCCAAAGACGACGCGGCGCTGCTGTTCCGCATGCTGCCGCCGCCGGGCTAGGTGGTCTCGGGCTCCCAGACGGGCTCGACTTCGCCGTCGCGCATGGCGGCCCACCGGCCGAACACGAACAGCGCGTCCGACAACCGATTGAGGTACGCAACCGCGTGGTCGCCAACGCTGTCTTCGCGCGCCAGCCGCACGACCAGCCGCTCAGCCCGCCTGCACACCGTGCGTGCCAGGTGGCAATACGCCGACACCCAGCCGCCGCCGGGCAACACGAAGCTGCGCAGCGGCTCGAGCTGCTCGTTGAACCGGTCGATGTCGGCCTCGAGCGCGACGACATGGCGCGCCTCGATCGCCGGTTGACGCGCCCGCCTCGCCGCGTCGGGCGTCGCGAGTTCGGCGCCGAGGTTGAACAGTTCGTTCTGAATGCGCGTGAGGATCGGCAGCAATGCGTCGCGCGCGGCCGACGCGGCCAACGCCGTGCGAACCAGCCCGATCGCCGCGTTGACCTCGTCCACCGTACCGTAGCAGTCGATGCGCAGCGAATCCTTCGGGACGCGGTCGCCGCCGACGAGCGACGTGTCGCCGCCGTCGCCCGCCTTGGTGTACACGCGGTTGATGCGGACCATGGCTCACCCCTGCGCCGGCGCGACGGGCAGATGGCGCGCGGGCGGGTCGGCCGCGTGGCCGCCGTGCACCTCGATCTCGAAACCGAGGTCGCGGATCATGGCGTGGTCGTCGCGCGCGCGCGCCCCGGGAGTCGTGAGATAGCCGTCGGTGAAGATCGAGTTGACGACGTACAGCGCGAGCGGCTGCAGGGATCGCAGCGTGACCTCGCGCCCCCCGGCCATGCGCAGGTCGGCGCGCGGGTGCAGGAAGCGAAACATCGCCAACACGCGCAGCGCATAGTTCGGCTCGACAAGGCCGGCCCCGGCCAGCGGCGTGCCGTCGCGCGGGTCGAGGAAGTTGACGGGCACCGAGTCGACGGCGAGTTCGCGCAACGCATACGCGAGGTCGACCACGTCGTCTTCTGACTCGCCGAGTCCGACGATGCCGCCACAGCAGGTTTCGAGCCCGGCCGCCTTCGCAATGCGCACCGTCGCGACCCGGTCTTCGAAGGTGTGCGTCGACACCACCTTCGGAAAGTGGCGCGCGCTGGTTTCGAGGTTGTGGTTGAACCGGTCGACGCCGGCGGCCGCGAGCCGGCGCGCCTTGTCCTCCGTGAGGAATCCGAGCGACGCACACACCGACAGGCCGAGTTCCGCCTTGATCCGACGCGCCGCCTCGCACACGACGTCGAGGTCGCGCTGCGACGGCCCGTGCGTCGCGGTCACCATGCAGTAGCGGAACGCTCCCGCCTCCTTGGCGCGGCGCGCGCCCGCGACCAGCTCGTCCACCGTCTTGATCGGCGCCTCGCCTGGGTCGGTCGCGTAGTGGCGCGATTGCGAGCAAAATCCGCAGTCCTCGGGGCAGCCGCCGCGCTTGGCGTTGTCGAGCACGTGGATGTGCACCTTGCGGCCGTGGAACGTCCGCCGAACGCGGAACGCCGCGTCGAGCACGGCGAGCAGCTCGCTGGCCGGCGCGCGAAGGACCGCGACGGCCGAGGCGCGATCGATGGGCGCGCCGGCGATGCTCCGGTCGGCGATCTCCTGCCAATTGGGGGTCATCGCGCGCGAGGGTACACCGGGGCGCTGTGACCGTGGGTTCACATTGTCAGCATCCAGTTACACGACGCGCGCCGGCTCCCTACTGATCTCGGGAAGTTGACTCCGGCACGACGCTCGCACTACTGTATCAGTAGGATGTTATCCTACCTCCACCGACATCTGGTCCACCTCGCGCTCGCAGCGGCGCTCGCCACCGCCGGCTGCGCGAGCGCGCCGCGCCCGCACGCGGAGATCATCGGCGTGGCCGACGGCCGAGCGGCGGACCAGCGGCCGGTGCTGCTGGTGTTCTTGGAGGTCCGCAACCCGACCGGGCGTACGGTCAAGCTGTCGCAGCTCGACTACGCGATGGCGGCAGACCGCTGGTTCGCGTCGCGCGGCTCGCTGCGAGTGGCGAGATCGATCCGCCCCGGCGGTTCGGCCGTGCTCGAGATCCCCGTTCCGGCGCCCGCGACGGCCCCACCGGCCGCTCCGAGCGAACGCGTGCCGTATACGCTCGACGGGACCCTGCGCGTGCACACGGGAACGGTGGAAGCGCGGTGGCGGGTGCGGGCCCGCGGCGCGCTGCGCGCGCACTCGCGTCCGCAGACCACCGCCTTCGCGGTCGTGCGGCCGGCGCCGGCTCATCGCTGACGCGGCCGTCGATGCCCCGCCGCGGGATGCAGCGGGTACAATCCGCGCGTGAAGATCGAAGACGGCAGGCGGGTCCGCATTCAGTGCAAACTCAGCGTCGCCGGCGGCGACCTCATCGAGGAAAGCGAGGTCGAGTTCATCCAGGGAGCGGGGACCGTGATCCCGGGCCTGGAGAAGGCGCTCGCGGGGCTCGATGCTGGGGCGTCGAAGTCGGGCGTGATCCCGGCCGACGAGGCGTTCAGCGCCGTCGACCACCTTCCGCCGAAACACATTCCGCGCGCGGAGTTCCCGGCGGACGCCACCCTGGCGGTCGGAGAGACGTTCGTGGCGAAGGGGCCGCACGGCGAGGACGTGACGTTTCGGGTGGAGCGCGTCGGGGACGACGACGTGGAGGTGCGGTTCGTACACCCGCTGGCGGGCAAGGACATCGCGTACGACGTCACGGTGTTGTCGGTGACGGACCCGCTGCCGCCGCCGCTGCCGGGTGACGCGCTGCCGGAAGCCGACGACTGAGCCGCCGCGAGACGGTGGACGCGCGGCAGACGGGGCCGCGTGGATCGGCCGGCAGAGGCGCCGGAGCGACCCAACCGCCGCAGATCGCGCGGCGGTTGGTTGCGGGAAGAAGTGAATAACGACCGCCGGCGCGCGTCGAAGCGGTAGAGTCGACGCATCGACCAATGTGCAGTCCGGTTGCGGCCGGCTGCGTTCGTCCAGAGTGGGGTGAGGGACAGGGCCCGACGATCCCCCGCCAACCGGCCCGCAGGGCACGGTGGCACCGCCCTGAACGACGAGGTGACCATGACGGCACAAACCCTGCTTCCCGGCGCGACGATCCCCGGTGGCCGCGCTGTCGCCGCGGCGAAACCCGGCTGACGCGCCGGCACGCCGATCGGTTGCTCGCCCCGGTGACATCGCGACGCCGCGCGCCGCGTACGGCGCGGCGCGCCGACCGGGCCAGCCGCGGCGCCCGATGCGCCGCGCGCCGGCGCGGTGCCGCTGCGCCGTGTCACGACCGAGGGCAACCCGATCGGTGAGCGAGGGCCGGTCGCCGCGCGGTCGACGTTGTCTGCCGTGCGACCGCGAGCGGCATCGCGCTTCCGTTTGCCCGCGGCCGTGCGCGCCGGCCGCGTCCCGTTTGCCCGCGGCCGTGCGCGCCGGCCGCATCCCTTCGGCCAAGGAGGCCCCATGACGACGACCGACGAACTGACCATCGACATCGATACGATTCGCCTGCGCGGGCGCGAGAGGCACAGCAGGATGTCGACCGCGCTCCTCCCCTTCCCCGCGGAGGACGACGACGACGGTGGCCGGCGCCGCAACGGCGATCGCGTGCGAATCCGGCTGATCGACGACCCACGCTTCAGTCCGTATTCCCTCGGCATGGACGTGGTCGTGCTATGCGGCGACGAAGTCCATCCGCTGTGCGTCGTCGCGACCGAGCACGAGTGGAATCAATACGGCACGGTTCACGAAACGCTCGACGACGACGTCGGCGCGCTCGCGGACTATCCGCGCGCGCACTGGGCCACGCGTGCCGCGCATGCGTGTGCGGCGGCGTTCGGGTCCGACATCGACGGCTTCGGCTGGTACTGCGGCACGATCATCCGCCATCGGCCGCTAGCGGCCTACTGGATTGCAGCGCAAGCGATCCGCACGGGGGCGCCGCGCGGCTTCCCCGGCGGCATGGACCGATCGCCCGAGCGGCTCCGCCGGGGCGGTCTCGCGTTCCTTCAGTACCGCAAGATGCCGCGGGTCGTGCGCAGCGTGATCGATCAGGGCGAGTTCCTCGAGCTGCGCGAGGCCGCCGAACACATCATCCGCAACGCGATCCTGTAGCCCTGAACCAGACGCGACCAGGAGAAGAATCGATGAACGACACCACGTACGTACTGCGCGCCGGCGAGCGCACGGTCGAACGGTTTCCGGCCAAGTGGCTGCCATTTCCGACCAAGGTGCGGTTTGCGCCGCTGCGCCTCGGGCTGGACGCCGTCGTCGTGTGCGGCGGCGAAATCCACCCGCTGCGGATCGCGCCTCGAGACCGGAAAGTGACGACGGTCCACTCCGAGTTCTCGTCGGAGATGGACCGGCTCGTGCGGATCAAGCGCAGGGACCGGCCGGCGGCCGCGCCGCACGCGTGCGCCATCGCGATGCTGTCCGACATCGACGGGTTCGGCTGGTACTGCGGCACGATCATTCGCCGGCGTCCGCTGGCCTCGTATTGGCTCGCCGCCCACGCGCTGCACATCGCGCGGCAGGAGGTCGCCGCGGCCGCCGCCGGTGACGCGAACGAGGCGGATGCACTCCGCGCCGCCGCTCTGCGCGTCTCCTACGAGTTGCTGCCCGAGCGCGTTCGCTTCGTAGTCGACCGCGATACGTTCCGATCGCAACGACCTGAGATCGAGCGCATCGTGGCTGATGCAACCCTGTAGGTGCGACGACCGCGCTCGCCGGGAAGTGCCGGCGAGCGCGGTCGGCCTACACGTCGTAACAGCGCACCGGGCGCCCGGACAGCAACCCGGCGCGCTCGACGACAGCGGCGGCGCGCAGTGCCAGCAGCTCGCACCACGGCCGCGCGACGAGCTGGGCACCGGTGGGAACGTCGCCGGCGAGCCCGCTCGGCACGGACACCGCCGGGTAGCCGGTGAGATTCGACGGGAACGTGTGAGCGATCGCCCGTGTGCTGGTCGCCTGATCGAGTTCGCCGGTGGCGAGCGCATCGGCGCGAATCTCACCGGCAGGAATCCCGGCAGCCGGTAACAGCACGAGGTCGACCGACGAAAACGCCGCGGCCCACTGTGCGCGAATCTGGTTGCGAATGCGCTGTGCCTTGAGGTAGTCGCGCGCGGTGAAGTGGTCGCCCACCCGCCACATCACGCGCAGGTCGGCGCCGAGGCGGTCGAAGTGTCGTTCGACGATCGCCTCGAGCCCCGACGGCCCCTCCGCTGCGAGCAGCACGAGCCCGACAAACAGCGACCGTTCGAGGTCGGGCACTTCCACGTCGACGAGCGTCGCCCCTGCGTCGGCAAGTACGTCGGCGGCGCGCCGCACGCCGGCGGCGACCTCCGGGTCCACGAGCGGGCCATCGAGCACGGCGCGGGCGACGCCGACCCGCACGCCGGCGATCGGCTCGGCGAGCGCGGCGACGATCGCGTCGAAGTCGGGAAGCGGGGGCTGATCCCACGTCTCGTCGTCGTCGGGGTGAACGCCGGCCATCGCGGCCAACGCGACGGCGACGTCGCGGCAGGTGCGCGCGATCGGCCCGATGTGGTCGAGCGTGTCGCACAGCACGGCCATGCCGATGCGGGACACCCGGCCGAACGTCGGCTTGAGCCCGACGGCCCCGACGAAGCTCGCCGGCGCGCGGATGGAGCCGCCGGCGTCCGTACCGACGGCGATCGGCACGACCCCCGCCGCCACCGCGCAGGCCGATCCGCTCGACGACCCGCCGCACCAGCGCGCCGGATCCCACGGATTGCGCGGGGTGCCGTAGTGCGGGTTGATGCCGGTCGTGCCGGCGCCTAGTTCGTGCATGTTCGCCTTGCCGACGCACACGGCCCCCGCGCGGCGCAGGCGGTCGACCACCCACGCGTCGCGCGCCGGGATCGGCAGCGGCACGCGAGAGCCGGCGGTCGTTCGCTGGCCGGCCACGTCGAGATTGTCCTTGACGACGTACGGCACGCCGTCCAGCGGCGACAGCGGCCGGCCGTCACGCCAGCGCCGGGCGGACGCGGCGGCGTCGCGGCGGGCGCGCACGTCCAGCGTGGCGATCAACGCGCGCAGCGGCGGCTCGTCGACGTCGGCCTGCGCCGCGGCGGCCTGCGCACGCGCGACCACGGCTTCCGGCGTGTCGCTGCCGTCGCGATACGCGGCGGCCAGCGCGGCGGCGTCACGCATCGCGCGGGGGGCGAATGCCCGGGCGGAACGAGATGGCCGGCCGCATCTCGGCGTCGGACGGCCCCTCGCGGCGAAACGCTGCCAATCCCATTCGGTCGACGACGGTGCGGGCCAGCGCGCGCCCGGCCACCGGCGCGTCCATCGCGGCGGCCAGCGCGCGCAGCGCGCGTCCCGCGACGCGCGGTGCGGTCGGTCGTGTCATGCGCCGAGCGTACTCGAATACGCGGGTGAGATCGCCGCGGCGAGCGACCTGCCGACCCAGTCGTGCCGCCATGGCGGCATGGCCTTCGCGCGGCCGCCGCGGCCGGGATACACTCGCGCCATTCCGCTGCCCCGCCCCAAACGCCCGCTGCTGTACAGCCACCGCGGCGCATCGCGCGAGCGGCCGGAGAACACGCTGCCTTCGTTTCTGCGCGCGCTGGAGATCGGCACCGACGCGATCGAGACGGACGCGCACATGACCGCCGACGGCCACGTCGTGCTGTCGCACGACCCGGACGGCTGGCGGATGTGCGCGGTGCGCAAACGCATCCGCGACTGGCCGCTGGCCGAGGTGCAGTCGTGGGACGCGGGCTTCGGCTTCGTCGACGCCGACGGCCACCGGCCATTCGCGGGGCGCGGCTACCGCATCCCGACGCTCGCGGAGGTACTCGACGCGCTGCCCGACACGCCGCTGAACATCGACCTCAAGCAGACCGACCCGCCAATCGCGCCGGCGGTCGTGCGGCTGTTGCGCGAACGCGACGCGGAACGTCGCGTGACGCTCGCGAGCTTTCATCGCGAACCGCTCGACCTGGTGCGCCGGCTCGGCTACCGCGGGCCGACCGCGCTGTCGGAGGACGACATTCGCTGGCTGCTGCTGGCGCCGCGGTGCGTGTGGCGAGCGCTGCGGCGGCCGGGCGACGCCGCGCAGGTGCCGCCGCTACACGGTCGGATCCGGTTCGCGCGGCGCCGGTTCATCCGCAAGTGCCACCAGCTCGGGCTCCGCGTCGACTATTGGACGATCAACGATCCCGGCGAGGCCGCTCGGTTGCTCGACGCCGGCGCCGACGGGATCATGACCGACGATCCGGCGGCCATCGCGCCCGTGTTCCGCAGCCGGTACCCGGACTTCCCCTCGAGCGCACCGCCGCGCCCGGCCGGCGCGTAGCCCGCCGCCCGGCGCGCCTTGCGCGCCCGCCGGCGGCCGCTCCGCAGGCTGTCCTGCCGCGGGACAGGCGTCGCGCGCGCCCTACGCGCGCGCAGCCCGCGCCGGCGGCAGCTCCGCCCCGCCCGCGACCGCCTTGGCCGCGCGGATGCGCGCGATCTCCTCGCCGCACGCGGTGAGGAACGCGTCGATCGTGTCGTCGTCGAGGTCGCCCATGTTGGCGACCTGCATGAACTTGTCGGCCAGCACGTCCTTGCACGCGTACACGATGAAGCCGCGCGCGCGCAGCGCGGCGTACAACTCGTCGAACGTGACGCCGTCCGGCACGCAGCACGTGACGACGGAGTGCGACTCGCACCCGGTGCGGGTAAACGGCGCCATGCCGAGCGCGGCCAGCCCTGCGCGCAGCTTGGCGTTGCGACGTCGGTACAGGGCGAACCGCGCGGCGTGGCCGTCGGCGAGGAACTCGGCGCACGCCGCGTCGAGCGCGAAGTAGGCCGACACCGCCGGCGTGAAGGGCGTCTGCGCGAGCTCGTCGGCGTAGTAGCGGTAACGCTTGAGGTCGAGGTAGTAGCTGCGCGGCTTGATGTGCTCGATCCGCGGCCACACGTCCGGCGCGACGCACACGAAGCCCACGCCGCTTACCGCGTGCAGACATTTGTTGGCGCTCGCGTAGCACACGTCGATGCCGTCGCGTACGACGTCGAGGTCCTCGGCGCCGAGCGACGACACCGCGTCGACGACGAACAGCGCGCCGTACTCGCGGCACAGCGCGCCGACCTCGCGCACCGGGTTGAGCAGCCCGACCGACGTCTCGTGGTGCACCATGGCGACGACGGCGATCTCCGGATCGCGCTCGAGCGCGCGCCGCACGTCGGCCGGGTCGACGACGTCGCCCCAGGCGTAGCGCAGGTGGACGACGTCCATGTCGTGCACCCGAGCGACCTCGAGGAACCGCTCGCCGAACGCGCCGTTGTCGACGACGAGCACCTTGCGGTCGCGCGGCACGGTCGAAGCGAGCGCACACTCCATCGCCGCCGTGCCGCTGCCGGTGATCAGCGCGATGGTGTGACGCGGCGACGCGCGGAAGATGCGCCGCAGCTTGCCGGTGAGCGACACCATCAGCTCGCTGAACGCGGCGTCGCGATGGCACACGTCGGGGTGCACGAGGGCGCTTTTGACCCGCGCGGTCGTGTTCACCGGCCCCGGGTTGAGCAGGTGGTAGCGCGGGTGCGACTTCGCGCCGAGCAGCGCCTCGACCTGGTCGTCGACCGGCGCCGGCTGGCGCCCGCCCCACAGCCACGCGACGTGGCCCGGGCGGGCGAGAACGCGCCCGCCCGCGGCGAGTACCTCGGCGAGCGCGTCCTCCAACGCCGGATTCGGCAGCGCGTCGAGTGCGTCGAACAGCTCCGGCGCCGCGAGCAGGTGGCCCGTGAACACCGCGTCGCACGGGTCGAGGTCCAGCCCGATGGCGGCGACCTCGCGGCGCGCGCCGGGCCGCAAGCGCACCTTCGGCTCGTCGGCGAGACCGACCGCCGGCGCGTCGGGGACGGCGGCGATCGCGATCGCGGCGACGGCGCCGTCGAGGTCGCTGGCGGCCAGTTCGGCGAGCGCCTCGTCGTCGAGCGGCCGGTCGCCCCGCAGCACGAGGACCGGCTCGTCGCCGGCGAACGGCCGCGCGAGCCGCGCGGTCGCGCCGGACGCGGTGCGCCACGACCGGTTCTCGAGCACCGTCACCCGCAGCGCCGGCAGCTCGTGAAGGCCGAGCGCGGCGCGCAGTTCGGCGGCGTGGTGGCCGTCGACGACGGCCACGTCGCGAACGCCCGCGCGGGCGAGGCCGGCGAGCGTGCGGCGGATGAGCGCGACCGACGCGCTCGACAGGCGGCCGCCCGACTGGAGGACGAGGTGATTGGCGAGGACGACGGCGCGGGATGCGGGCATGGACACTCCTGGGAACGCCGCACGTAGCAAGCCGCATACCGCATCCCATTTCGGACGGTTAGCGGGCCAAGCGGTGAAAATTCGACGCTTCGCGGGCGGAACCTGACAGGTGCGGCTGTGGTATGGACGACGGCGTGCTCGTCGTCGATTGCCCGCCCGGCGCGCCCGGGCCGCGCATGCGCGTCGCCGGCATGACCGTGCTCGAGCGCCACCTGCGCGACGGCGCGCGGCGGGGGCATACGCGAGCGGTCGTGCGAGCGGCCGCCGGCGACGTGCCGCCGCTGCCGCCGCTGCCGATCGACGTGTCCTTCGCGCCACCGGACGCGCCCGCGCCGCCGGACGCGGAGGTCGTGCGCGGCGACGAGCTGTTGGGCGTGCGGCTCGACGGCGAGCGCGCGCGCCGCGCGGTGGAGTGGGCGCTGCTGCAGACGTGCCGGCGCCCGTACGACGGACCGGGCGATCGCCACGTCATCCGGCCGATCTCGCTGCGCATCACCCGCGCGCTCAGCCGCACGGCGATCACGCCGAACCAGGTCACGGCGGTCGCGCTCGCGCTCGGGTTGGCCGCGGCCGCACTGGCGGCGGCCGGCGGCCGCGCGGCGACGGCGGTGGCCGGCGCGCTGATGCTGGCGCAGGTGGTGCTCGATTCCGTCGACGGCGAGCTGTCGCGCGTGCGGCACATGGGCAGCCAGCTCGGCATGTGGCTGGACAACCTCAGCGACGACCTGGTCGACAACCTGATCGTGGCGGCCCTCGGTGCGGGGTTGGGCGGCCCGTGGGTCGCCGTCGGCGCCGCGGCGGCGCTCGCGCGCGGGTTCAGCGCGTGGGTGACGTACCGCGGCGCGCGCAACGTCGGCCGGCCGGGCGACGTGATGGCGTTCCGCTGGTGGTTCGAGGACGGCGACACCCCGGAGCAGGCCTACGGGGCGACGCGGGGGCCGCTGGAGGCCGCGCGCGCCCTCGGCCGCCGCGACACGTACATGCTCGTGTTCGGCGCCGCATGCATGGCCGGTGTGCCGCAGATCGCGTTCGCGCTCGGGGTCGCCAACTCGGTCGCGTATTTCGCGCTGGCGGCCATCCACCTGATCCGGCGACGCGGCCGCGCCTGACGGCCCGGTTCGCCGCGTACGGGCCGCGTACGGGCCGCGTTCGGGCGTTCGCGGCCCCCCTGGCAAACTTCGATCGCCGCTTGCGCGGGGGGGGCGAATGGGGCATTGTGCCCCGCCATGGCACTGAAAAAAGGCGTTGAGGTCAAGCCTGCGACCGGCAAGCTCGGGGTGCTGTTGCCCGGCATGGGCGCGGTCGCGACCACGTTCGTCGCCGGCGTCATGGCCGTGCGGCGCAAACTGGCCGATCCGATCGGCTCGCTCACGCAGATGGGCACGATCCGGCTCGGCAAGCGCACCGACAACAATGTGCCGCTCATCCGCGACTACGTGTCGCTCGCGGACCTCGACGACCTCGTGTTCGGCGGCTGGGACATCTTCCCCGAGAACGCGTACGAGGCGGCGATGCGCGCGGGCGTGCTCGACAAGGACACGCTGGCCGAACTCAAAGACGAGCTCACCGCCGTCGCGCCGATGAAGGCCGTGTTCGAGCAGAAGTTCGTCAAGAAGCTCAACGGCGACCACGTCAAGACCGGCACGTCGAAGATGGACCTCGCCGAGCAGTTGATGGACGACATGCGGCGCTTCAAGGAGGAGCACGGCTGCGACCGCCTGGTCGCCGTGTGGTGCGGGTCGACCGAGGTCTACCACGAGCCGAGCGACGTCCATTCGACCCTCGCGAAGTTCGAAGACGGTCTGCGCAAGAGCGACGACCGGATCGCGCCGTCGCAGATCTACGCGTACGCGGCGACCAAGCTCGGCATTCCGTACGCGAACGGCGCGCCGAACCTCAGCGTCGACTTCCCGGCCATGCAAGAGCTCGCACGGCAGACGCAAACGCCGATCGCCGGCAAGGACTTCAAGACCGGCCAGACGTTGATGAAGACAATCATCGCGCCGGGGCTCAAGGCGCGACTGCTCGGCCTCGAGGGTTGGTACTCCACCAACATCCTCGGCAACCGCGACGGAGAGGTGCTCGACGACCCCGAGTCGTTCAAGACCAAAGAGGTGTCGAAGCTCGGCGTGCTCGAGCACATCCTCCAGCCCGACAAGTATCCGAAGCTCTACAAGGACTTCTGCCACGTCGTGCGCATCAACTACTACCCGCCGCGCGGCGACAACAAAGAGGGCTGGGACAACATCGACATCAAGGGGTGGCTCGGCTACCCGATGCAGATCAAGATCGACTTCCTGTGCCGCGACTCGATTCTCGCGGCGCCGATCGTGCTCGACCTGGCGCTGTTTTTGGATTTCGCCAAGCGCGCGGGCATGCACGGCATCCAGGAGTGGCTGTCGTTCTACTTCAAGAGCCCGATGACGCCGCCCGGCCTGTACCCGGAGCACGACCTGTTCATCCAGCTGATGAAGCTGAAGAACACGCTGCGCTACACCAAGGGCGACGAGCTGATCACGCACCTGGGCGCCGAGTACTACGACTGACGCATCGCCGTCCGGGCCGCCCTCTGCGACCCGAGCGGGGTCCCCATGAAAGGCGTGTTGCTCGCGGCCGGCCGCGGAACCCGGCTCGAACCGATCACTCTCGACCGGCCGAAGTGCCTCGTGCCGGTCGGCGGCGTGCCGATCGTCGACCGGATGATCCGCCGGCTCGCCGAAGCCGGCATCGACGACCTCGTCGTGGTGACCGGCCACTGCGGGGACGTGCTGGCCGCGCATCTGGCCGCATCGGCCGACCGGTGCGCGCGCGCGGCGACCGTCGTGTACAACGAGCACTACCACGACTGGGGCAACTTCTACTCGCTGCTCGTGGCGCGCGACGCGATCGGCGGCGACAGCTTCGTCAAGCTGGACGCGGACGTGGTGATGGACGGCGGCGTGCTGCCCGCCCTGCTGGCGGCGCCCGGCCCGGCGGTGCTGGCGATCGATCGCAAGCCGGACCTCGGCGACGAGGAGATGAAGGCGCGCGTCGCCGGCGGCCGCGTCGTCGCGCTCAACAAGCGCATGGCGCCGCAAGAGGCGTTCGGCGAGTCGATCGGCATCGAGCGGATCGACGCGGAGCTGGCGCCGACCGTGTTCGATCAGCTCGCGCAGCTCATCGAACTCGGCGAGACCGACGAGTACTACGAGCGCGCGTATGAGCGCATGATGGCCGCCGGCGTGGCGTTCGGCTATGCGGACATCACGGCGTGCGCGTGGACCGAGATCGACACGGCGGCCGACCTGGCGCGCGCCGAACAGCTGGCGGCGGCCGGCCTGATTTGACCGCGGCGCCGCGCGGCGGCGCGATGGCTCGCCGCGGCGATGCGGTCGCGCGCGCCGGCGCGGCAGTCACGCGGCGCGGTCCAGCGCGCGCGCCTGGAGCCCGCGCCGCACCAGCATGACGGCCAGCCGCGCGAGCTGGCTCCCCGCGAGCAGCCACATCAGCAGTTCGAGCTGGTCCGCGAGCGAGAGCACGGCCACCCACAGGTACAGGTCGGCCTCCTCGAAGCGGTACACCTGCAGCACCATCTTGCCGATCCATCTGGCCCAGTCTGCGGCCGTGCGGTGCGGCGGCGCAGCCGGCGGCGCCGCGGGCGCCGGCCCGCTGCGCCGGCGCCGCTCGGCCTCGACCATCCACTTCATGTAGCCGGTCATCAGCAGGGCGTGCGCGGACACCAGCGGCAGTGCGAGCATCAACGGGTCGCCGGTGCGCCCGAACGTGACCCAACCGAGCGCGAACATCAGCCCGTGCCACAGCAGCGCGTCGCTCGTGTTGTCGTACCACAGGCCGAACGAGGTCGACTGGCCGCGGTAGCGCGCCATCGTGCCGTCGAGGTGGTCGAACAGCAGGCCGAGTTGCAACAGCCCCATCGCGGCCCACCACCCCGTGCGGTCGTCGGGCAGGATCAGCACGATCGCCGCCAGCTTGGCGACGTTCGCCAGCGTCGTGAGCACGTTGGGCGACAGGAACCGCCAGTCCGCGATCACCCACATGACGGCGATCGCAATCGGGCGGACGACGAGCGCCGGGTAGAAGTCGTCGCTCTGCCAGTTGCGGATGCGCTGGAGGCGGTCGCGGTCCATGGCGAGGACCGACTCTACTGCGCCCGGCGGCGCGCCGCTAATCGCCGTACAGCCGGCCGGCGATCGGATACAGCATCAGGTAGACGAGCAGCCCGCTGACGGACACGTACATCCACAACGGCCACGTCCACCGCGCGATGCGCCGGTGGCTCGCCCGCCGGTCGCGCAGGCCGAGGTAGACGGTCCGCAGCACGAGCGGCAGCGCCACCATCGCGCCGAACATGTGGGTAAACAGCACGATGAGGTAGAGCGTGCGATCCCAACCGGTCCCGGGATAGCGGTGGCTGCCGCTGAGCGCGAACCGGACCAGATAGCTGGCGAGGAACACGACCGACGCAGAGAACGCGGTGAGCATGCACGTGCGGTGCAGCGCCACGTTGCCGCCGCGCACGGCGCGCCAGCCGAGCACGAGAAACACGGCCGTCGTCGCGTTCAGCAGCGCGTTGATCGCCGGGTGAATCTGGTCCCAGGCCATCGACGATTCGATGAGAAAACCCGCAATCGGCGTCGCCAGCAGCACGAGGGCGAACACCGCCCACCAAAACGGCCGCTCGAACCGCGCGCCGGCGACGGGATCAGAGTTGCCCATCCAACATGAGCGCCGCGAACAACAGCGGCAGGTACACCAGCGACGCGACGAACAGCCGACGCGCACCGGCATCGGTGTGCAGGCTCGCGAGCGCATACCCGAGGTAGCCGGCGCCGAGCGCGACGGCCGCCACGAGGTAAGCGGGCCCCGACACGCCGAGCGCCGCGACCGCGAGCGTCGCGACGATCTGCGCAACGAGCGCGGCGAGCATCTCGCGCCGGGTCGCGCGCGGGCCGCGCTCGCCGGGCAGCGTCTTGAGCCCGGCGCGGCGGTAGTCGTCCGTGCGAAACGTCGCGATGGCGTGAAAATGCGGGATCTGCCAGAAGAACATCACCGCGAACAGGGCGAGGCCGCCGGCGTCGAGCGAGCCGGTCGCCGCGGTCCACCCGAGCAGCGGTCCCATCGCGCCGGGCACCGCACCGACCCACACGGCCGCCGGCGTGCGCGCCTTGAGCGGCGTGTAGACCATCACGTAGCTCAACAGCGCGATCACCCCCAGCATGCCGGTGAGCGGGTTGACCGCGAACGTGAGCAGCGGAGCGCCGGCGAGCCCCAGCCCGGCGCCGAACGCCAGCGCGACACCGGGTTCCAGGCGGCCGGCCGGCAGCGGTCGATCGCGGGTGCGGTCCATCCGCGCGTCGACCTCGCGCTCGAGGTACATGTTGAGCGCGTTGGCCGAGCCGACCATCATCGCGGTGCCGACGAGCAGGGCCACGGCCAGTCCGGCGCCAGCCGCGCCCGGCGCCAACACCAGGCCGCCCAGCGCGGTCACCAGCACGAGGAGGGTAATGCGCGGCTTGGCGAGCGCGACGATGTCCGCGAACGCGGGCAGGCGCGCGGCCGCAGAGGCGGTGCGCGCGTTCATGCAGCCACCTCCCGGCCGGTCAGCGCCACGCGCGGCGCATCCGCGACCGCGACCGGCCGCGTGCCGAACCACAGCAGTACGAACATCGCCCACACTGCGGCCGCGACGCCGACGTGCGCGACGACGACCGGAACCGACCGCATCGTCCAGATGACCAGCGCGCCCAACGCGATCTGCACGACGACGAGCACCGCGGCCAGCCCGCCGGCCAGACGCAGCCGCCCGCGCAGCGTGCGCGCCGCCGCGACGCCGACGCCGAGCGCCAGGCCGCCCACGAGGACGCCGACGATGCGGTGGAGCATGTGGAGTTTGAGCGCGATCGGCGCGCCCGCCGGCCACAGGCTGCCGTGGTGCAGCGGCAGGTCGAGCGACGCGAGCGCGCCGCCGCTGTGCCGCACGAGCGCGCCGAGCGTCACCTGGAGGTACACGGCGGCCGCCGCAACGCCGATCGCGGGGCGCAGGCGGTCGAGCGCTTCGGCCGCGGCAGGTGGGTCGGTCGCGGGGCGCGTTCGGACGGCGAGGAACAACACCAGGGCGAAGTAGCCGAACGCCGTCATCAGGTGCGCGGTGGACACGAACCACGGCAGCTTGTAGTGGACCGTGGCGGCCCCGAGAGAGCCCTGCACGCACACGAGCGCGAGCGCGAGCCAGCCCCACCGGGCGAGATCGGGCCGGCGGCGCCACAGCGCGACGGACAGCGCGATCTGCAGCAGCCCGACGGTCATCGCCACCATGCGGTGGCCGTGCTCGAACAACACCCCGCCGGTCATCTGCGGAAACAGCGTGCCGTGGCAGATGAACCAGGCCTCCGGGCACGCGAGGCTCGACCCGGTCGGGTTGACGGTGCCCCCCACCATCAACAGGAGGAAGGTGGCGAACGCGCAGACGACGGCGAGGCGGTGTGTGGACATCGAACGGGTCGCCGGCGGGGGCTCGTCATGCGAACCCCACGCCGGCGGTGCAGTCTACAGCGGCTTTTCGGTACCGTCGTAGGAGAATGCCACCTCGGCCGTGCCCTTGTCGGTCACGGTGACCTCGGCGGTCTTCATCCCGTAGTGCTCGTGCCACGCCTCGAGGGTGTACTTGCCGGCGGGCACGTTCTCGATCTTGAAGGTGCCGTCGTCGCCGGTGACGGCGAAGTACGGGTGGTCGCTCACGACGATGTAGCCGAGCATCCACGGGTGCACGTCGCACTTGAACTTGATGACCTGGTAGCCGTTGGCGTTCTTCGTGATCGGAGCGGCGCCCTTCGGCTGGGCCAGGTTGAACAGCGACTCCTCGCCCTCGCCCTCACGCATGTCGAAGGTGTGGACGTTATGCGTCGTCGGATCGGTGTTCACGATCTTGATGTCCTGGTCGGCCACTGCGCCCTGGACGCGGGGGCGGTACATGCAGTCCTGCTGGTGGATCTCGACCGGCTCGGTCGGTGCCGGCCCTTTGACCGTGCCGGGCTTGATGCGCACGAGCACGTTGCGCAGCGTCTTGTTCTCGTTGACGACGACCGTCTCGGCCTTCATTTTCTTCTTCGCGCACACCGGGTCGGCGTCGCGCTTCAGTTCGGGCATCTCCGGCGGCGTGCCGGTGAAGTTGACCTTGCCGACGATCGTGCCGTGGCCCGTCGGCGCGGCGGCCTTGTCGCCGCCCGCGGCGCCCTTGTCGCCGCCCGCGGCGGGCTTCGAACTCTGGTTGCTCTTGTTGTCGGACTTCCCGCAGCCGCCGGCGGCCAGGGCCACGGCCGCGAACGCGGACAACAACACACGTACCTTAGAACGATTCATGATGATTTCCTCCGGGTGGTCGATTCGCGAAGCCAGCCGCGGCGGGCGCGTCACTCGCCGGCCTGGAGACGGAACAAATAGTTGCGCGTCGCCTCGATCTGAAGCTGCGGCGACGTGCGGTAGCGATCTATCACGTCTTGCGGAATCCCGTCGACCGCGGCGCGGAACTCCGGGTTGGTTTGCAGGAACATGTCCATCTGGTTGCCGCCGAGCCAGAATGCCGGCATCGCGGTGTTCTTCTGCATGGCGCCGGGATCGGCCAGCCACAGCGTGAGCCATTCGGCGCGCAGGCGATCTTTCGCCATCAGAAGATTCGGCGCCTTGACCTCCGGGGGCACCGGCCCGTCGCCCAGCTCGCCGACCACGTGGCACTTCTGGCAGCCGGCGGCGTCGAATATCGCCTTGCCGATGCGCCGCTCGTGGTCGTCCCGAGGCCCTACGTCGCCGTGGTACGTAAACGGGAACACGGCGCCGTCGATCGCGGAGAACATGCGCACCAGGTCGGTCGCCTCGCGGTCGGTGAACCCGAACGTCGGCATGCGCACCTTCGGGAGCGGGCGCATGCGGAAGGGGCGCTTGAGGAAGTTGAACAGCCAGGTCGGCTGCGCCTTGAGCCCCTCGTTCGTCAGCGGCGGCGGCCCGAAGATCGAGTTGGACCCGCTCAGCGCCGGCAGCGACGCGAGGTCGCCGACGTGGCCGTCGACGTTGTGGCA
>RFGE01000008.1 GCA_003696105.1 Deltaproteobacteria bacterium
ACGGTCGTGAGCGACGCATCGAACTGGCAGGTCGATCGCGTCGCCACCCCGCGCGTCGACCGGCGCGAACAGGAGCGCACGCGCTCGGTCCAGTAGTCCTTGTCGAAATCGAGCGTCGCCTGCGGCTGAACGAATGTGACCGGGGCTTCGTGCGAGAACACCGGCGGGCGCTTCGACGCATCGGCGCGGATGTTCTCGACCCGCAGCACGTCGCGGTAGCGCCGGGCGGCCTCGCGGTAGCGGCGGTCGGTTTCCAGCCACAGGAAGTGGCGCAGCGCCTTGGGGTCGTCACCGCTGGGGACGCGCGCCTCGCGCTGGATCCCGTCGACGAACGCGAGTTGGTCGTTCGGAATCGGCGTCTGGCTGTCGAGCTGCGGCGACCCGACGCGGACCTCCACGTCGAGCAGCCGCCCCGATTCGTCGTCGTCGCGCAAGAGCGCACCCTCCTCGGCCTCGATGGCGACGACGCGCTTGTCCTGTACCTGGTACGCGATGTAGTAGCCGGGCAGCGCCGCGTCCGCCAGGGCGGCCGCCCACCGGGCGTTCTCGGCCGCCAGCGCGTCGAGCACCGGCGATGCGGCCGACGGCGCGTTCCCGGCGGTCGGGTCGACGCGGTCGACGTCGACGCGCGCCGGCACGGCAGGAAGCTCGACGGTGGCGGCGGCGTCGGCGGGTTGCGCGGCCGCGGGCGCGGGGGCGACCGGCGCGGGCGGGCGGCTCGTGCCCGAGCACGCCAGCGCCGCGCACGCGGTCGCCACGGCCACGCGCGCCGGCAGCGGGGGCCAGCTCGGCGCGGCGGACCCGGCGCGCCGGCGCGGCGGGGACAGCGGACGGCGGCGATCGGTCGCGCCGCGAGCCAGGGCGAACGGTGGCATGGCTCGAACCTAGCTCGAATGGTCCGGCCCCGCCAAGCGATGCGCGGTCGCCCTTCCGTCCCGGTCGTTGCGGCCGCCGCGGTCCGCGGGGACGTCGGGGCGAGCCGGTCCGCTGCTGCCGAGGCCCGCGACGCCCGGCGCGGGCCGGCGCGGCCGGGCGCCGCCGCGGCAGGGCCGTCTCGTGGAGGTCCGGCGCCGGTGGCGCGGCGAGGGCGCAGCAGACGGACGCGATGCCGCGGGCAGGAGCGACTGCTGGCGCAATCTCTGATACCGTCCGGGCGATGGATGTCCCCGCCTACGCCGGCAGTCGCGGGTCGGCATGGAACGCCGGTCCGGGTCCCGGATCGGCCGAGCGGCCGAGCGACACCGGGCTGATCGGTCTCGGGTTGCTTATGCAACTCAGTGGCTCGCTCCTGCTCGCGCTGTACGCGGCGAATGCGTTCGCCGCGGCGCTGGCGGCGTGGTCCAGTCACGGCGCTGGGGCTGGCTGGCTGTTTTGGGCGCACGTCGGGGCGGCCGTACGCGCGGTGTTCCTCCGGCGAGCCGGAACCGCGCTCGTCTATGGCGCGCCGGCCGGGTGGCGGCGCCCGGCACTGCAGTACGTGGCCGTCGGTGCGCTCGAAAGCCTGTGGTCCGTCGTGGTCGTCCGGCACCTGCCCGGTGTGAGCGCCGTCGCCGGCGCCAACGCGGGCTTCGTCGTCCTCGGCGTACTTGCGACGTCGCTCGCGTGGCCGGCGGTCGTGGCGTTCGCGGTCACGCGCCCCCGCTATCGCACCGCACCGGCCGGCCGTGGTGCGGACGGCCGCGACGCCGCGGCCGTGCTCATGACGGTGTTCGGCGCGCTCGGGCTCGTCGGCGCCGCCACGTTGATGTTCGTCGCCGGCTACGCCGTCGTCGCCGAGGGATGGCGGGCGGCGCCCGCCGGCGCCGTCGTCGTGCTCGCCGTGTTGTGCGCTCGGTCGTGGCGGCACGTACGCGCCGGCTACGTCGGGCTCACTCACGGCGCCTACGGGGACGCATTCGCCGACTGGGCCGAGCGCTACGCGTCGTTCGGTGTCGCGTCGTCGCTGCTCGTCGGGGCGGGGCTGTTCGCGGTACTCGGCCCGGCGGGAGGCTCGGGACTCGCGCCGCCGATGATGCTGGGGTTCGGCATCGCCGCCGGGTATGCGTTGCTGGCGTGGCCGCTGATCGTGCGGCGGTTCCTGCGCGATCGTCGCATGGACGTCGCCGTGGGCGACGGCGGGGAATCCTCGGCCGCGCATCCTGCCGACGGCGGCCTCGCCGCGCTCGGGTGGCTCCTGGTCGCGCTCGGCGTCCCGAGCCTCGTCGAGCAGCTCACCGCTTTGCTCTTCGACGGCGGTCAACCCGGTGCGCTTGCCGTGACACCCGTCTTTCCCCAGGCCGAACCGGCGGCGGCCGGAGGAATCGTCGCGTACCTGGAACTCGCGGCCTCCGCCGTGCAGGTGTGGGCGGGCGCGAGTCTCGTGACCGCCAGTCCGCGCCGGCGGAGCGCGGTGATCTGGTACGCCGTCGGGCACCTCGGCGTCGCTGCCTACCTCGTCGTGCGAGCACTCGGATCGCAGCCGTTGCGCGACGTGGTCGCCAACGCATCGCCGAGCACGTGGGTCGCAGTCGCCGCGCCGGTGCTGATTTCCCTCGTGTTGCCGCTCACGACCCTGTGGCTTGCGGTCCTGCGCCGCGACGACTTTGCTGCGGCTCGCGTGGTGCGCGGCGCCGTGCCCCCGGCGTAATCCAGTCCTCCGCCGGCGCAGCGCGGCGGCGGAGCGAGACGGGCGGAGCGCGCGCGGTTTCCCTCGTGCGGGCGGGCGGCCGGCGAGCATCGCCGATCGCGGCAGACCCTGCCGGGAAGTGCCGTTTGCCCGCCCGCGACGCTGACCGAGTTCGCGCCGCCACGGCGTCGACGCGGTCGGGTCGGGGCCGTGGCGCAGGCGCGCATCGGCGCTGGTACGAGCGCCTCCGTGCGGTGCTGCCGCCGGCGGCTCGGCGGCATGCCGCGCCACGCGAGGGGGCGACGGGATCGATCCAGTGCGTTCATGCGCGAGTGCGTCCATGCGGCCGGCAGCCGCTATCGGCACCGCGTCACTCGTCATCGGGATCGGAGCCGAACACGGTCCGTCGCACGAGCGCCCCGAGCGCCGCGAGCGCCCGCTCGCGCGAGATGCCGGTGTCGCCGCGCAGTCCGGCGATGCGGACGGCGTTTTCCACGACCGCCGTGTGGACCACGCGTGCGGTCGCATCGGGATCGGGACACTGGTCGCGCGTCGTGGCCGCGCGGATCAACTCGGCGAGTTTCGCGCACGACGAGTTCTCCATGCGCGCGCGCAGACGGGCGATCTCCGGGTCGCGCAGCGCTGCGCTGGTGAGCACGGCTTCGAGTCGCGGGCTGCGCAGGCACTGATCGATCAACACTTCGAGCGTGTGGTCGATTGTCGCGCGGCGCTGTTTTCCCGCGAGGTTGTCGGCGGACAGTTGGCTCATCACCGCGCGCTCCCCCTCCTCGAGGTAGCGGCGCGCGACCTCGAGGAAGGCCGCCCGCTTGTCGGCGAAGTAGCGGTAGAAGGTACCGACGCTCACGCCGGCGGCGGCCGCGATGTCGGGAGTCTGCGCGTCTTCGAGACCCTTGTCGGCGAAGACTCGGAAGGCCGCGTCGACCAGGGCTTCGTAGGTCCGGCGCGACCGGTCCTGGACGAACTTGCGCGGGGCCGGGGGCGCGACGTCCGGTGAATCTGAATCCACTGTCACTTTTTTATTGACCCTGGGACCACGTGCTGTCAACCTGAAACAGATTTCACTTTTTGGAGGAGCCGCGCCATGTCCCAACCCGCCGCCGTCAACGGCCTCGACATCGAGACGCTCGAAGTCAAGCTCGACACCATCTACAACTGGGGCTACGAGCAGGCGCGGCAGGATCTGCGCCAGCTGTACACCAAGGCGAAACGTCACCAGTGGATCCCCGAGGACACGCTGCCGTGGGACACGGACGTGGACCCGGAGCGGCCCAATGGGCCACCCGAGCTGTTTCCGCTCGCCGGCGCGGACCTCTACACCGCGATGTCGGAGCGGGAGCAGGCGCGCCTCAACCACGAGGTGACGGCGTGGGTCCTGTCGCAGTTTCTGCACGGCGAGCAGGGGGCGCTGCTGGCCACGGCGCAGATCGTCAACGCCGTGCCCGGCTACAGCGCGAAGCTCTACGGCGCGACGCAGGTCGTCGACGAGGCGCGCCACGTCGAGGTCTACGACCGCTACCTGCGCGAGAAGATCGAGATCGTCTACCCGTGCAACCAACACCTCCGCACGCTGCTCGACATCATCTTGAAAGACGGCCGGTGGGACATGAAGTTCCTCGGCATGCAGATCATGGTGGAGGGATTGGCGCTGTCCGCGTTCGCGATGATTCACCAGACGACCACCGAGCCGCTGCTTCGCGAGCTGACGCGCTACGTGATGCAGGATGAGGCGCGGCACGTGGCGTTCGGCGTGCTGTCGCTGCGGTCGTTCTACGACGAGATGCCGGAAGCGGAACGCCGAGACCGCGAGGACTTCGTGTACGAAGCGGCGCGGCTGATGCGAGACCGGTTCCTGTTTCAGGAGGTGTGGGAAAAGACCGGCCTTCCCGTTCAGGAGTGCATGGACATCACGCTGCACAACGAGGGACAGAAGATGTTTCGCGGGCTCCTGTTTTCGAAAATCGTCCCGGCCGTCAAGAAGATCGGGCTGCTGAGCGACACGACCCGACAGCGGTTCGCCGAACTCGGCATCCTCCACTACGAGACGTGGCAAGACCCGGCGGAGGCCGAGCTGGCCGACGTCACCGCCGACGCGCCGGGGTAGCAATGCGTCGCGCGGGCGCGCGGATGCACTGCAACCGGCTACCGCCGGCGCGCCGGACGCGCGTCGCCGGTCACCGGGCGTCGAGCGTCGTCGCGGACTGGAACTGAAGCTGCGCCGCGTGAATCGCGGCGCCCAGGCACACGGCGTGCTCCGGCGGTACACCGGTGCGGACGGGCACGCCGAAGTGTGCGGCGAGGGCCTGGCGCACCGCCGGAATGTAGGTCGTGCCTCCCGACAGGTAGATCGTGGATAGATCGCTGCGCTTCATGTCGAGAAGCTCGAGCGCCTCGTCGCAGGTGGCGAGTGAACGCTCGATCACGGGACGGCATGCGCGCTCGAACGTCGCCCGGTCCACGCGGATGTCGAGGTCGACCATGCCGCGGGCGGATCGCAGCACCTCGGGCACGTGAATGCGGGCCTCGGCGTCGACGGTGAGCGCGCGTTTGGCGCGCTCGCACGCGAACACGAGCTTCTGCCACTCGACCGCCTGTTTGCGCAGGTCGACCTTGTGCATCCGCCAGAACTGGTTGGCGGCTGCCTCGGCGAGCACCGCGTCGAAGTCGTCGCCGCCGAGCCACGTGTCGCCGGCGGTCGCGAGCACCTGAAAGTCGCCGCGCGAGACGTCGACGATCGAGAAGTCGAACGTGCCGCCGCCGAAGTCGTAGACGCCCACGATGCCGCCGAAGTTGGGGTCGAACCGGTTCGCGAGCGCGGCGGCGCTCGGCTCGTCGATCATGGCGAGGACCTCGAGTTGCGCCAACTCGGCCGCGCGGCGGAAGATGCGGGCGCGCTGTTCGTCGAAGCTCACCGGCACGGTCATGACGCAGCGGTGCACCTCGCATCCCAGGTGGGTCTCGGCGACCTTGCGCGCTTGCTCCACGATGTAGGCGCAAAGCTGCGTCACCGCGTACTGCTGTCCCCAGATCTCGACGACGACGGAGCCGTCGGGTCCGGGCACTGTCCGATAGGGCGCCTGGCCGAGGAAGGACTGGATCTCCTTGTCGTCGTACTTGCGCCCGAGCAGGCGCTTGGGCGACGCCACCGTGTGCGCCGGGTCGGTGGCGAGTCGTCGCCTCGCTTCGGCGCCGACGATGATTTCGTGCGCGCTCGGGAACGACACGACCGACGGCCACGACCGGGCGCCGTCGGGCCACGTGAGCACGGTGACCTTCTTGCCGACGACGGCCGCTAC
>RFGE01000009.1 GCA_003696105.1 Deltaproteobacteria bacterium
AACACCACCGGCGGCACGTTCCGCATCGTCGGCGCGCCGCCGGACGGCTACCGGTGCGCCGGGGACGGGTGGACGGCGCCGCCGCTGAAGCAGACGACGCCACGCGGGCCGATGACGCTGGGCCCGGGCGACGACAACCCGATCGAGTGGCGGGTGTTCAGGCGGCCGACGGCGAGCCGGAGACGATCGCGGCCGGCGGGGCGACCTACGCTTACTTCGCGGTCGACATTCCGGCGGCAGGCGCCCAGCCGACCGCGCGGCGGCTCTGGGCCCCCGTCGTCCGCGACGCGGTATTCGAACACCGCTCGCGTCGGCCGTAGCTGCCGCCCGGTGTGCGCCACCACGTGCTGATGCACCATCGCGGCGCGCCGGCAATGGTGCCGGCGCGCCTTTTTTTGGGGCGCGGGGATCTTTGGCGGCCGGCGCCAATGCCGCCGACACTCCCGCGCCGGGTTCGTCCTAAGTAGCTGCGATTCAGTCGGTTTTGCGCTGGCCCGACCGTTGCACGAGCAGCGGTCGCGATGGACGGACCGCCGCTGGACAGCAAGGAGCTCGAGGCGATCCGCGAGGCGATGCAGGTGGCGTCGGACGCACCTCCGCGCCCCTCCGACGACATCGACCCCGACGACGTGTCGCCGCTGGCGCTGATCGCCGAGGATCGCGCGGCGGTCACCGCGCGCCCCGAGGGCGGCAAGCTCGGCCAGCGGTGGGCGCGCGAGCTGCGCCACACGCTGCGCCACTTGCTGTCCGACGACACCGCGTTCGAAGTGGTGAGCAGCGACGTGGTCGACGGCCCGACGCTGCGCGACGACCTCACCGCGATGTGGACGGCGATGGTCGCACCGCGCGGCCGTCGCGGGCACGCGCTGATCGCCGTAGGCGGCTCGGTCGTCGAGGGGCTCGTCGCCCGCCGGCTCGGCGACACGGGCACCGTCGCCGAGTCGAACCGGGCACCGTCGCGCGCCGCGTTGCGACTGTTCGACCCGCTCGGCCGCGCCGTGGTCACGGCGCTCGTCCGCGCGTGGCGCGACGCGCAGGCGTGCGAGGTGGAACCGCTGACCGACGCCGACCGGGCGGAGGCAGCCGGCCGCGCGTTGACCGACTGCGAGCTGCTCGTCGCGGTGACGTTGTCGGTCAAGGGGGCCGTGTCGGGCCGCCTGCTGATCGTCGCCCGGCCCGAGACGCTGGTCCCACCGCCCGCGCCGGTGGATGCGGTTCCGGCGCCGCCCGGCGCGATCGAGGACGCGCTCGGAGCCGTTCCCGTCGAGCTTCGCGTCGACCTCGGTTCGGCGAAGATGACGCGCCGCCAGCTCGCCGCCCTGCACGTGGGCGCCGTCATCGAGCTCGGCTCGTTCGTGGACGACCTGTTGCCGGTCGAGTGCGGCGGAGTCGTCAAGGCCTACGGCCGCGCCGTCGTTCACCGCGGCGTGCTCGCCGTCGAGATCGCCGATACCGCCGCGAGGAGGAATGCTGCATGAGCGACGATATCCCGACCCCCCAGGACACGCCCGGTGCCGATGACGTGCCGACGCCGATGGACATGCCGCAGGCCGACGCGACGTCGTCGCCGTCGTTCGAAGCGGTGCTGCACGACGTGCCGCTCGTCGTGTCGGTGGAACTCGGCCGCGTGACGATGAACCTGCGCGAGGTCGCCCAGCGGCTCGGCCCGGGGTCCGTGATCGCGCTGAACAAGGCGGCCGGAGACACCCTGGACATCCGCGTCAACGACCGGCTCGTCGCACGGGGCGAGGCGGTCGCCATTGGCGAGCGCTGCGGCATTCGCATCGTCGAGATCGTCGGCGCCGCGGAGGCGGATCGGGCATGACCGCGCTGGCCGTCCTCGCCTTGTTGCCCGCGACCGCCGCGGTCGCCGCGCCGGCCGCCGCCGAACCGACCGCCGTCGACGCCGGTGACCACGTCGTCGTCATCGTCCCGGGCGCCGAACCGGCGGACGCGCCGGTCACCGCACACGGCGATCAGATCGTGGTGCCGACGACCGACGGGCCGCGCGCGCGCAGGAAAGTCCGCGTCGTCGACGACACGGTCAAGTACATCCGCCACTACGGCGGCAGCCGGCCGCGCGTGACGCTGCAGCTTCGGCACGGACGCGAGATGACGCGGAAGCTCGCCGCGGCCGCGCGCGTGTCGTTCGTCGACGGTGCGCTGCGCGTCGAGGTGCCGCGCGCGCCGGGCATCGCGCTGCCGCCGCCCGCCACCGCCACCGCCCCGGCGCCCCAGGCGCGCGCCACCGCCACCGACGCGACCGCACCGGCGGCCGACGCGACCGCACCGGCGGTGGTGCCCGCAGCGGCCCCCGCGACGACGCCGGCCGACGCCGCGGACGCGACCGTGGCGGCCGCCGTGTCGGAGCCACCGCCGCGCGCGTTGGCCGACGATGCGCGCGACCGTGGCGGCCACGCCGGCGCCACCGCGATCCTCGCGATCCTCGCGATCGGCGCCAGCGCCGGCCTGTGGTGGTGGCAGCGCCGGCGCGGCCCCCGCGCCGCCGTCACCGACGGCGACATCGAGGTCGTCGCGTCGCGCAGCCTCGGCGGCAAGGCGCGAATCGTGCTCCTGCGCGCGGCCGGTCGTGAAGTATTGCTGTCGATCGGCGACAAGGGGCCGCAGCTGATCGCTCAGTGGAAGCGCAGCGCGCGCGGCAGCGCCGGCGCGGCGCTCGCGACCGACCGGACGGCCGCCTCGGCCGACCCCCGACCGAGCGCGCCGCAGCCGATCACGTCGCCCGCGCCGTCGGTGTCCGCACCCGCGGCGTCGCCGGCCGTCGCGGGTCTGCTCAAGCTCCGCGACGAGAAGCTACCGCCGGTGTCTCCGGAGGTCGCGACCGACGACGCCGACGCCGACATCGAATGGGCGCGCGAGCTGTTGCTCGCAACGCGAGGAGGCCGCGCGGCGTGAACACGGCGGTGCAGACGGCTGCGCAGGTCGCCCAGTCCGGCGGCCAGGCCACGGCAATCCAACTCGCCGTCATCCTGGCGATCGCGTCGCTGGCGCCCGCGATCGTACTCACCTGCACCTGCTTCGCCCGCTTCGCCATCGTCTTTAGTTTCCTTCGCAACGGATTGGCGACCCAGGCCGCGCCGCCGAGCCAGGTACTCGTCGGTCTCGCCCTGTTCATGACGTTGTTCGTCATGGCGCCCGTGATCGCCCAGGTCAACGACAAGGCCGTGCAGCCCTACCTCGCCGGCGACATCGGCGAGAAGCAGGCGTTCGAGGCGGCCGCTCCGCCGGTGCGGCGGTTCTTGCTCGAGCGCACCCGCGCGGCCGACTTGCGCCTGTTTTACGAGGTGTCGTCCGCGCCACGGCCCGCGAACGCCGACGACGTGCCGATGCGCATCGCGATTCCGGCGTTCGTCGTGTCCGAGCTGCGCACGGCGTTCGAGATTGGCCTCGTCCTGCTCCTTCCGTTCTTGGTCATCGACCTGATCACCGCGACGGTGCTCACGTCGCTCGGCATGATCATGCTGCCGCCGGTCATCGTATCGCTGCCGATCAAGCTGCTCGTGTTCGTCGCGGTCGACGGCTGGCACCTGGTCGTCGAGTCGCTGCTGCGGGGGGTGATGTAATGGACGTCGGCCACCTGCTCGATCTGTGGCGCGGCGCGCTGTCGGTGATCGCCGTCGTCGCGACGCCGTTTTTGACCGCCGCGCTGTCCGTCGGCCTGGCGACGTCGCTGTTTCAGGCCGCGACGCAGATGCAGGAAAACGTGCTGTCGTTCGTACCGAAGGTGCTGGCCGTCGGCGGCGTTCTGGCCGTCGCCGGTCCGTGGATCCTCGAGAAGCTGGCCGCGTACACGACCGAAGTCGTGCACGCGACCGTGGCGATCGCGCAGAGGGTGGGGCAATGACCGTCGCGATCGTCGCCGCGTTCGTCGCCGCCGTCGCGCGCTGTGCCGCGTTTCTCCACGCCGCGCCGGTCATCGGCGAGTCCTTCATCCCGGCAAACATCCGCCTGACGGTGGCGGCGGCCATGGCCGCGGCGATCACGCCCCTGCGTGGCCCGCTCGACCCGGCGCTGTTGCCGGTCGCGATCCCGAGTGAGATCGTGGTCGGCGCGCTGGCGGGACTCGCGGCCCGCGTCGTCGTCGCTGGCGCCGAGTCGGCCGGCCAGATCATCGGCCTCCAGATCGGCCTCGGGTTCGCCGCCAGCTACGACCCCGCGCTCGGGGAGACCGCGCTGGCCGCGCGCCGCGTCGCGTGGTGCCTCGCGGCGCTCGCGTTCGTGATCGCGGGCGGCGTCGAGGCGGCGGTTCCCGTCCTCGTCGGCGACGCGCCGGCCGCCGTCGCGTTGGCCGCCGGCGTGCGCGGCCTGATCGATCTCGGCGCCGGCATGTTCGTCGCGGCGGTCCGGCTCGCCGCCCCCGCGATCCTCGCCGGCCTGATCGCGAACCTCGTCATGGCGCTCGCGTCGCGGGCGGCGCCGGCACTCAACGTGTTCTCCGTCATGCTCGCCGGCGTCCTGGTCGTCGGCGGAGCCGTATTGATCGCAACCGCGCCCGCGTTTATCCGCGACGTCGCGGGCATCGGACGCCGAGCGGCCGACGCGGTGTCAGGAGTGTTGCCGTGAGCGCGCCGGACAAGGATCAGCGCACCCACGCGCCAACGCCGAAGCGCATCCGCGAGTTCCGCAAGCGCGGCGACATCGCGCGGTCGCGCGACGTGACCACGACCGCGACCCTTGCCGGTGGCTTGATCGCCTGCGTCGTCGCGTCCGGTCCGATGTGGCGCGCGATCGAGACGCTCATGCGGCGCGCTCTGCACGGCGCGGGCACCGCCGATCCGGCGCTCCCCGCCGTCGCCGCGCGGTCGTTCGCGATGGCATGCCTGCCGGCCGCGGCGGGCGCCCTCGCCGGATACGCGCTGGCATCGGCGTGGCAGCTCGGCTGGCCGCCCGTGTTCGCCTTCCCCAAGCTCAACCTCGGCCGCGTCGTGTCGGCCGAGTCAATCAAGAACATCTTCGCACCGACGGCGATGGCGCGCCGCGCGCTGCTGTCCACCGCGAAGGTCGCGTTCGTCGGCTACGCCGGCTACCTCGCGGTCGAGGCGGAGCTGCATCGGTTCTTGCGGCAGCCGGCGCTGGAGCCGGGGGCGCTCGGGGCGCGCGCGGTGTCGGGCACCGCGCGGCTCGTCCAGTACGCGGGCCTGGCGCTGGCGGTGCTCGCGGCGGTCGACTACCTGTGGCAACGGCGCGACCTCATGGGGCGCATGCGCATGACCCTCGACGAGGTCAAGCGCGAAAACAAAGAACAAGAGGGCGACCCGCACATTCGCCGCGAGCGGCGCCGCCGCCAGCGCGAACTCGCGCGCCGCCGGCTGCCCGCCCAGGTCAAACAGGCGGACGTCGTCGTCGTCAACCCGACACACTTTGCGGTCGCGCTGCGCTACCGCGCGGACGAGCACAACGCCCCGGTCGTCGTGGCGAAGGGGCGTGGCCCGGTCGCCCAGCGCATTCGCGACATCGCTCGCAACGCGCAGATTCCGATCCTGAGCCGGCCGCCGCTGGCGCGCCTCATCTACAGGCTCGTGCCCGAGGGGCGTGAGATCCCGGCGCAGCTGTACCAGGCGGTCGCCGAGGTGCTCGCGGTCGTCTACCGCATCCGTGCCAGGAGGTTCGCGTCGTGACCCGCTCGGCCCGCAGCGACATCTTCGTGGCCGCCGGCGTGCTCGGCGTGCTCGCGCTCACCATCTTGCCGCTGCCGCCGCGGCTGATGGACGCGCTGTTGGCACTGAGCCTGTGCGCGGCAGTGCTCACGTTCCTCGTTTCGATCTACGTCGACAAGCCGCTGGACTTTTCGACGTTCCCGTCGCTGCTGCTGTTCGTCACCCTGTTTCGGCTGTCGCTGAACATCGCAACCACGCGGATGATTCTGTCGCACGGCGGCGACGGCGACGGCGCAGTCGGCCGCGTGATCCAGGCGTTCGGCGAGTTCGCCGTCGGCGGCAACTTCGTCGTCGGCGGCGTCGTGTTCCTGATCATCGTCATCGTCAACTTCATCGTGATCACCAAGGGTGCCGAGCGCATCTCGGAGGTGTCCGCCCGGTTCACCCTCGACGCGCTGCCCGGCAAGCAGATGGCGATCGACGCCGACCTCGGCGCCGGCCTGATCACGGAGAAGCAGGCGCGGGAACGGCGCGCCGCGCTCGAGCGCCAGACGGACTTCTACGGGGCGATGGACGGCGCGTCCAAGTTCGTCCGCGGCGATGCGGTCGCGGGCCTGCTCATCACCGGCATCAACATCATCGGCGGCATGATCATCGGCGTCGCGCAAAACGACATGTCAGCCGCCGACGCCGCGTCGACTTACACGGTGCTGTCGATCGGCGACGGGTTGATGTCGCAGATCCCGGCGCTCCTCGTGTCGACCGGAGCCGCGCTGCTCACGACGCGCAGCTCGCGCGACGAATCCCTCGGCCAGTCCCTCGGCGCGCAGTTGTTCTCTCGCCGGCGGCCGCTCGCGATCGTCGCGGCGATCCTCACGACCCTCGGCCTGGTACCGGGCATGCCGACGCTGGCGCTCGTCGGCCTCGGCGCGATCGTCGGCATCGGCGCGATGAAGGCCAAGGAAGGGCCGGCCGCCGGCAACGATCGCACCGACGTCGACCGCCCGGCGCCGGCGGATCCGACCGACCCGGCGGTGCAGCAGCAAGAGATCGCCAACCTGCTGCCGATCGATCTGCTGTCGCTCGAGGTGGGGCTCGACTTGCTCGGCATGGTCGACGCCGACCGCGGCGGCGAGCTGCTCACGCGCATCGCGTCGGTGCGTAAACAGCTCGCGGCGGAACTCGGCCTGATCGTGCCGCCGGTGCACGTGCGAGACGACCTCACCATGCGGCCCGGGGCGTACCGCGTGCTCGTGTCGGGCGTGCCGGTCGCCGAGGGCGAGGTGCGCGCCAACAAACTGCTCGCGATCGATCCGTCGGGAACGGGTACTCGCGGCATCGCCGGCGAACAGGTGACCGAGCCGACGTTCGGCTTGCCCGCCAAGTGGATCGATCCGGCGGACCGCGCTCGCGTCGAGGCGGCCGGCTGCACGGTGGTCGATGCATCGGCCGTGATCGCGACGCACCTCACCGAAGTAATCCGGCGCAACGCCGCCGACCTGTTCGGCCGCCGTGAGGCGCAGGAGCTGATCGAACTGGCCGGCAAGCGCGACGAGAAAGTAGTCGAGGAGCTGATCCCCAACCTGATGTCGCTCGGCGAGGTCATTCAGGTGCTGCGCAACCTGCTGCGCGAGGGCGTGTCGATCCGCGACATGCGCACCATCCTCGAAACGCTGGCCGACCACGCAGGCCGCACCAAGGATCCGGACGAACTCACCGAGTTGGTTCGCCAGCGTCTGGGCCGTCGCATCACGCGCGCCAACCTCAGCGATGCGGGCGACCTGCGCGCGATGGTGCTCGACCCGCGCGCCGAGGATCTGTTTCGCGAGGGCGCGCGCGGCGAACTGCGCAACCCGCGCGCGCTCACGAAGCTCACCGAGACGCTCGAACGCGCGGCTCGCGCGGCACTCGAGCGCGACGAGCCGCCGCTGTTGGTCGTCGCGCCCGACGTGCGCCGGGCGGTCGCCGCCGTCGCCGAGCGCCACATCCCCGGCCTGCAGGTCATGAGCTACCGCGAAATCGATCCGTCGATCCCGTTTGTCACACGCGGCGTCGTCGCCGCCGAGGAGGCCACTGCATGAAGATCCGAAAGTTCGAGGCGAGCAACATGCGTGAGGCGCTCGCGCAAATCAAGCGCGAGCTCGGACCGGACGCGATGGTGGTCGCAACCCGCCAGATCCGCCGCGGACTGCTCGGCGTGGGCGTCGAGGTGACCGCGGCGATCGATTCCGACCCCGAGGACTTACCCCCGGCGCCCGCCGCTGGATCGCAGCCGGTGCCGAGCCCGGGGCTCACGGCCGCGGATGTCGAGCGCGTGGTGGCGCCACTGCGGGCCGAACTGCAGTCGCTGCGCAAGCTCGTGCGGTCGCGCGGCGACTCGCGCGGAAACGAGGCACTGCGAGCCGAACTGATCGCGCTGCGCGAGGCGATCGCGGGCCTGGGCGCGGCGCGCGACGAGGCGGCGATGCCGTCGATCGCGGAATTGGCGGCGACGCGCAAGCTGGCGGCGCCGTCGCGCAGCCGCTGCGTCGCCCTGGTCGGCCCGACCGGCGTCGGCAAGACCACCACGATCGCCAAGCTCGCCGGGCGCGACGCGCTCATGCACGACTACGACGTCGCGCTGGTGACGATGGACAACTACCGGGTCGGCGGCGAGGACCAGATGCGCATCTTTGCGGATCTGATCGGCGCTCCCCTGCACAAGGTGAGCAAGCCGTCGCAGCTCGAGGACGTGCTCGAGCTGTGCGAAGACTGCGACCGGATCTACATCGACACCGCCGGCCGCAGCCCCCGG